>JAYVAS010000337.1:0-4518 GCA_043750895.1 Pseudomonadota bacterium | reverse complement strand
GCCGACAGGGCGGACGGGACGTAGCCGAGCGCCACGTTGATCCCCAGGCTCGGAGACCGCGTGCCCGACGTGATCTCCCCCACCTTCTCGCCGCCGTGGAGCACGGTGGAGTGGGCGCGCGCGATCTGTCCTTCGACGACGAAGCCGACGAGCCGCCGGGGAACCCCCGCAGCCTTCTGCTTCACGAGCGCGTCGCGGCCGACGAAGTCGCCCTTGTCGAGCTTGGTGACCCAGGCGAGCCCGCCCTCGAGGGGCGTGGTGTCGTCGGTGATGTCGTTGCCGTAGAGGCAGTACTTCATCTCCAGCCGCAGCGTGTCACGCGCGCCCAGGCCCACGTTCACGAGCCCGTGCGGTGCGCCGGCGGCCTGGATGGCGTGCCAGAGGACGTCGGCGGCGCCGGCCGGGACGAACACCTCGAAGCCGTCCTCCCCGGTGTACCCGGTGCGGGCGATGATGCAGCCCTCGATGCCGGCGACCGTGCCCCGGGCGAACCAGTAGTTCTTGATCGGCGCGAGCGGCACGTCGGTCAGCGTCTGGAGCAGCGTCTCCGCGGTGCGCCCCTGGATCGCGAGCTGCCCCCACTGCTCGGACTGGTTCTCGATGGTGACGCCATACGGATTATGCGCCAACATCCACGCATAGTCCTTCTCACGGTTGGCCGCGTTCACGCAGATGAGGATGTCCTCCTCGGCGACGCGGTAGACGATGAGGTCGTCCACGATGCCCCCGTGGGGGTGACACATGGCGGTGTACTGGGCCTGGTTGTCGACGATCTTGGAGACGTCGTTGGTGACGAGCTGCTGCACCGTGGCCAGCGCCTTCGGACCGCGGAACCGGACCTCCCCCATGTGGGAGACGTCAAAGAGCCCGACCCGCTCGCGGCAGCCGTGGTGCTCCTCGAGGATCCCCGCGTACTGGACGGGCATGTCCCACCCGCCGAAGTCGATCAGGCGGGCACCCGCCTCCTTGTGAAACTCGTGGAACGGGGTGCGTCGCAGGGCCAAAGCGCCTCCAGGGCGGGCGAACATGCCCCCTCCCCTGGGCTACGTCAAGGGTGAAACGCCCGAGTCCGTGCATCCCTCCGACGGGGAGCCGGCGGCCCGCTCAGCGACCCAGCCGACGCTCGGCGCTGGTCACGGTGTTGGCCATGAGCATCGCGATGGTCATGGGGCCGACGCCGCCGGGGACGGGGGTGATCCACGCCGCGCGCGCGGCCGCGCCCGCGAACTCCACGTCCCCGCACAGCTTCCCGTTCTCGTCGCGATTCATCCCCACGTCGATGACGATCGCCCCCGGCTTGATCCACTCCCCCCGCACGAGGCCACGGATGCCCACCGCCGCCACGACGATGTCGGCGCGCCCGACGTGCCCGGCGAGATCCACCGTACGTGAGTGGGCCATGGTCACCGTGCAGTCGGCGTGATCCAGGAGCTGAGCCATCGGACGACCGACGATGTTGGAGCGCCCCACCACGATCGCGTCCTTCCCACGCAGGGACACGCCGGTGCGGGCCAGCAGCTCCATGACCCCCAGCGGGGTGCAGGCGACGAAGCCCGGACGCTTCTGCGAGAGCAGGCCCACGTTGACCGGGTGGAACCCGTCCACGTCCTTGTGGGGGTCCACGTGGTCGAGGATGCGGTCCTTGTTCACGCCGCGGGGAAGCGGGAGCTGGACCAGGATGCCGTCCACGCGGGGGTCCGCGTTCAGGCGCGCGACGACGGCGAGCAGATCGGCGTCGGTGGTGGTCACGGGGAGGTCGACCTGCTCGCTGTGGAAGCCGAGCTCGGCCGCCCGGCGCCCCTTGCTCCGTACGTAGACGGCGCTGGCGGGGTCATCGCCCACCAACACCACCGCGAGTCCGGGCGGCCGGGGCAAGGCCCGAACCCGCGCACGAAGCGCGTCGGCGACCTCCGCGGCGATCACCTTGCCGTCGAGGAGCTGCGCGCTCACCCCGACGCCGGGGTGCTCGAACCCGAGCTGGACGAGGACGAGGACGGAGCGGCGGGCGCCGCCGCGGCAGGCGCGGCTGCGGGCGTGGCGTCGGTCTTTGCCGCGGCCACGCTGGGCTTGGACTCCCCGCCGTCCCCGCCGCCGTCGCCGCCCTTCTTCAGCCCGTAGTGGTCCTTGTACCACCCGGAGCCCTTGAGCACGAAGGACGTCGCGCTGATCAGCTTCTTGACCTGTCCGGCGCCGCAGGAGGGGCACACCTTGATGGGGTCGTCGGACATTTTCTGGATGGCGTCGAAGGCGTGCCCACAGTCGGGGCACTTGTACTCGTAGATGGGCATCGGCAACCGCTGTGGCCGCGAGGCTAAGCACCTCTCCCGAGGGGGGCAAGCCGTCGACGCCGGAGCCCCGCCGTCTTAGCCAGCAGCCGATGTTGGTTCGCGATGGCCGCGTTGTCCTGGTCACCGGGAAAGGTGGCGTCGGAAAGACCACGGTCGCGGCGGCCCTGGCCCTCGGAGTGGCCCGGATGGGTCGCCGGGTGCTGCTGTGCGAGACGGCGGGCTCCACCGGCGTTCCGCGGCTGTTCGGGCGGACCGGCAACCGGTACCAGCCGAGTGAACTCGCGCCCGGGTTGTGGACCATGTCCATCACCAGCGCCGCGGCCACCGAGGACTACGTCGTCCAGCAGATCCGGTTCCGCAAGCTGTACCACATGGTGTTCCGGAACCGGGTCATGGGGCCGTTCCTGGACGCGGTCCCGGGCCTGAACGACCTCATCCAGCTCGGGGCGGTCTGGGACATGGAGCGTAAACGCGAGCGGGGTCGGCCGATGTGGGACCTCATCGTGGTCGACGCGCCCGCCACCGGTCACGGCCTGACGCTGCTGCATTCGCCGCGCGCGATGATGGACCTCACCGTGGCCGGCGCGTTCCACGAGAACGCGAAGTTGATCGCCGGGCTGTTCGAGGATGCCAGCCGCACCTCCCTGGTCCTGGTCTCCCTGCCCGAGGAGCTCCCGGTGAACGAGACCATCGAGCTGTATCGCGGCCTCGACGACCTCCAGCCCCTCGTGCGGGCGGTGGTGCTCAACGAGGTGCAGCCCTGTCCGGTTCCCGACCCCGCCTGGTATCGGGAGCACCGGGACGCGCTCCGCGCGGGTGCGAACGCCGCTGGGGTAGAGGCGATCGACCTCGCCGACCAGGGGCTGATCCGCTACGAGCGCCAGGAGGAGGCCCGGAGGCGGCTCGGCACGCTCGGGCGGCCGGTGGTCGACCTCCCGTTCCTGTATCGACGGGAGCTCGGCCAGGAAGATCTCACCTCCCTCGCCGGCTCCCTGGTGGGCCTGTGAGCGCCACCACCGTGCTGATCTGTTGCGGATCCGGGGGGGTCGGCAAGACCACCACCTCGGCCGCGCTCGCCATCATGCTGGCGATGAGCGGAAAGCGGGTCGCGGTCCTCACCATCGATCCCGCCCGCCGGCTCGCGGACGCGCTCGCCATCGGGCACGTCGGGAACACGGCGGTGGAGGTTCACCTCGAAGGCGCGCGCGGCACGCTGCACGCCATGATGCTCGACCCCAAACTCACCTTCGACGAGGTCGTGGGCCGGTTCGCGCCCAACGACGAGGCGCGGGCCCGGATCCTCGGCAATCACGTCTACCAGAACGTGTCCGCGCGCCTCGCCGGCGCCCACGAGTACATGGCGATGGAGAAGCTGCTCGAGCTGGTCGAGACCGGCCGCTGGGACGTCGTGGTGCTCGACACCCCGCCCACCCGTCACGCCCTCGACTTCCTCCGCGCCCCCGAGAAGATGGCCAACCTGATGGACGAAGGCGTGATGCGGTGGCTCGTCCTCCCCGCGAGCCGCGGCGGGTGGCGGATGATCGAGAAGGGATCGGAGATCCTCGCCAGCATCCTCCAGCGGCTGGTCGGAGAGCGCACGATCACCGACATCGCCGAGTTCTTCACCTCCTTCCAGAGCCTGTGGGACGGCTTCCGCGAGCGTTCGGTCCACGTCCGCGCGCTCCTGCGCGCACCGAACACCCACTTCTTCCTCGTGACCACGCCCGCCCCCAACGCCCGCGCCGAGGCCTTGGAGTTCCTGGACCTGCTCGTCGCCGACCAGATGCCCTTCGCGGGATTCCTGGTGAACCGGTGCGCGATGCGGCCCACCGAGGCCGATCCGGCCACCTTCGGAGAGGTTCCCGGGAGCGCCGCCACGTGCGCGGCGCTGGCCGCCCTCCCCGAACGCCAGCGCCAGCTCGTCGAGGCGCAAGCGCGCGCCCTCGCCGACCTCGCCGCGCAGGCTCCGCGCGGTGCCCGGGTCTGGCAGTTGCCGGACGTTCCCGGGACCGTGTCCGATCTCGGGAGCCTTCAGGCGTTCGCAGCGCACCTTCCGACTCCGGCCGACCTCAGTCTCTGATCGTCTCGCTCCCGGGCCGAGGCCTCAGGGCGTGGTCCCCGTGTCCGCCGGCTCGATGTTTCCCGCCACCTCGTAGGTGACGCTCACCAACGCGCCGCGCTCCGGAATCGCGGTTCCGTGGAACTGGACGCGGGGGGCGGCGGGATCGTC
>JAYVAS010000336.1:0-4172 GCA_043750895.1 Pseudomonadota bacterium | reverse complement strand
CCCGATCCCCCCGCCCCCGAGGGGGGCGCCGCTCGCCCTCCCGGGGGGCGTGACCGAGATGCCGTGGGTCGCGGACGGCGCCACTGGCCAGCTCTCGGGGATCGTGTGCCTGCCGGCGGGCGGAGCAAAGGCCGGGGCGGCGTGGACCGTGTTCTACAACGCGGGCGGGATTCGGCGGTCCGGGCCGAACCGCCTGTGGACGCTGGCCGCGCGGCGCCTGGCGGCCCAGGGCACGCCCTCGCTCCGCTTCGACGTGCACGACGTCGGCGACAGCGATGGTGCGACACTCCCCCACCACGACCTCGACGAGATGTACAGCCCGGCCACCATGGACGACGCGGTCCGCGCCATCGACGCGGTCGGCCTCGCCGGGGGCAGTGCCGTCGACGTCGTGGGCCTCTGCTCGGGGGCGTTCTTCGCGGTTCACGCGGCCGATCGTCGCCCTGTCCGTCGGGCCCTGTTGATCAACGGTCCGGCCTACGTGTGGAACGAAGAGGCGCGCACGGCAGGGGTGACCAGCCAGGTGACGCGCTCGCTGTTGGACGGGCGCCGCTGGAAGCGGCTCCTGACCGGGCGGATCGACCGTCGTTTCCTGGTCGAGGCCCTGACCCAGGAGAGCGCGCGCACCGTCACCCGGGCGTGGGGGCGACTGAGGGGAGCGGCGCCTCCCGACGAGGTGACCGAGCTGATCCGGCGGGTCGAGGGTCGGGGCACGCGGCTCCACTTCTTGTGCAGCGAGGGCGACCCCTGCATCGCGTACCTCGACGCGCACCTCGCCCCCGACGCGGCGGCGCGCCGGACGGTCATCCCCGGCGTCGACCACACCATCCGTCCTCTCTGGGCGCACGCCCGCGTGCTCGACCTCATCGTGGGTCCGCATTTTTCCGACTAGGGGTTGAACAGGTCTTCCGCTTTCCCGGTGATCGGGTCATGCTCCCCCTGTTCCGTTTATGGAGTGTCGGTGCTGGCGAACGACGTCCTCGAAGTGGTGATCAAACACTGTCGGATTCCGGGGGCCGAGCGGTTCTCGGTTTCGACCGACCTGTACGAAGCGGGCCTGTCCTCGCTCACGACCGTGCATCTGATGCTCGCCCTCGAAGAACGCTTCGAGGTGGAGTTCACCGAGAAGATGCTGGCCCGGCGCACGTTCCAAAGCGCCCAGCTCATCGCGGAGGCGATCGAAGAGCTCCAGGCCAAGGGGTGATCGTTCGTCCGTCAACCCGGTCCGGGGGGTCGCGATGACGCCCAAGAAGCGGACATCTGCGGCGGAGCCGCTCAGCCTGCTCGACCGGATTCACGCCATCGGTCGCGAGGTCGTGGCGCCGCACGCCGCCGCGGTGGACCGGGACGGTCGGTTCCCGGCCGAAGCGTTCGACGCGCTCAAGCGCGCCGGGATGCTCTCGGCCTACGTGCCCCGCGAATCGGGTGGCTACGGCCTGTCGGTCTCCGAACTGGTGGCGGTGTGCGAGGCGCTCGGCCACTACTGTGCGTCCACGGCCATGGTGTACGCGATGCACCAGATCCAGGTGGCCTGCCTGGTCCATCATGGTGGTGCGTCGCCCTTCATCCGGCGGTACCTGCGCGAGATCGTCGATCGGCAGCTCCTCCTCGCCTCCGCCACCACCGAGCTGGGCATTGGCGGGGACGTCCGCACCAGTCGGTGCGCGGTCGAGGTCGAGGGTGAGCGGTTCACGCTCGAGAAGCAGGCGCCGGTGATCTCCTACGCCGAGGTCGCCGACGCGATCCTCGTCACCGCCCGGCGGTCGTCGCGCTCGTTGCCCAGCGACCAGGTGCAGGTGGTGGTCCGTCGCGAGGACGTGAAGCTCACCCCCCTGTCGGGCTGGGACACCCTCGGCTTCCGCGGGACCTGCAGCCTCGGCTTCACCCTTCGCGGAGAGGGCCACGTCGAGCAGATCGTGCCCGTCCCCTACGCGGACGTGCACACCCGGACGATGCACCCCTTCTCCCACAGCGTCTGGAGCGGCCTCTGGCTGGGCATCGCGTGTGACGCGGTGAACCGCGCGCGCGCCTCGGTGCGCGCCGAGGCCCGGAAGACGCCGGGCACGCTCCCCCCCACCGTCCTCCGCCTCGCCGAGGTGGATGCCACGCTGTTCTCGATGCGGGCCGGCGTGTTGCAGACGGTCGCCGAGTACGAAGCCCTGCTGGCCCTGAACGACCCCGCCGCCTTCACCGCCGACTTCGCCTTCCCGCTGCGGGTGAACAACCTCAAGATCACCAGCTCCCAGCTCCTCATCGACATCGTGGGTCGGGCCATGCTGGTGTGCGGGATCTCCGGATACCGCAACGACTCTCCCCACTCCCTCGGCCGGCACCTGCGCGACGCCTACGGCGCCTCGATCATGGTGAGCAACGATCGCATCCTCGGCCAGAGCGCCAGCCTGCAGATCATGCGCCGCGAGGAGTAGGGCCGATGTGCACGGCCGACCTGCAGGACGCCTACATGGCGGAGCTGACCGCCGCGGGCCTGCTGATCCCGACCGGGGTGCCTGGCGTCCACGGCCGGGGGGGCGTGTTCGAGGCGGTGATCCAGGCCTTCGAGCGGCTCGTCACGCGCGAGGGACGGGCGGACTCGGCCGAGGTGATGCACTTCCCGCCGGTGTTCCCGCGGGCGCACTACCTGTCCACGAGTCACATCCACAACTTCCCCGACCTGATGGGCTCCATTCACGCCTTCACCGGCCGGGAGCGCGAGCAGGCGGAGATGATCCGCAAGCTCACCGACCACGAGGACTGGACGCGGGACCTCTCGCCCAGCGCGGTGATGATGGTGCCGGCCGCGTGCTACCCGCTCTACCCGATCGCGAAGGGCACGCTGCCCGCCGCGGGTCGGGTGGTGGACCTGGAGACGTGGGTGTTCCGCCACGAGCCGTCGCCCGATCCGGCGCGGATGCAGTGCTTTCGCCAGCGGGAGTTCGTGCGTCTCGGCACCCCCGAGCAGGCGCTGGGGCATCGGGACGCGTGGCTCGACCGCGCGCGGGCCATCCTCCAGTCGGTGGGTCTCCCGGCGGAGCCCGTCGTCGCGAACGACCCCTTCTTCGGGCGCGGGGGCCGCCTGGCCAAGGCCACGCAGCGCGAGCAGGTGCTGAAGTGGGAGCTGGTGGTCCCGATCTGCTCGGACACGGAGCCGACGGCGGTCGCGTCCTGCAACTACCACCTCGACTACTTCGGCCAGACCTTCGGAATCCTCCAGGAGAACGGCCGCCCGGCCCACACCGCCTGCGTCGGCTTCGGCGTGGAGCGGGTGGCGCTCGCGCTCTTCAAGACCCACGGCCTCGCGCCCGCGGCCTGGCCTCCCTCCGTTCGCGCCACGCTCGCGCTCGACTGACGCGCCGAGGGTTCATGCCTCAGATCCTCCCGCTCGACCCGACGACCTACCGGCGCCACGCGATCCACGGGCCCGGTCGGATCTGGGCCGAGACCAACTGCTACTCGGACGTGATCATCGAGCTGTTCCACGCCCTCGGCTTCGAGCCGCTGGCCGCGTTGCCGTTCACGCTCGCCATCGACTACGACGTCGATCACTGGACCTTCTTCAAGTTCCCCCACGCCGACCTGGCCGCCCTCTATGGCCTGGGGATCTACGAGATGGCGCCCTGGCGCGGCCTGGTGGAGACGGTGGCCGAACAGGTGGCTGCGGGTCGGCCGGTGCTCGTGGAGCTCGACTCCTTCTACCTTCCGGACACCGAGGGGACGGCCTACGGCCGCGCCCACGTGAAGTCCACGGTGGGCGTGAACCGGATCGATCCGGCCGCCCGCACCATGGGCTACTTCCACAACCAGGGCTACTACGACGTGGGCGGGGACGACTTCGAGGCGTTGTTCCAGACCAGCGGACTGGTGCATCCCCGGATGCTCCCGCCCTACGTCGAGGCGGTGAAGCCGCTGGCGGGGGCGCACGCGCCGCGGGGCGCGGAGCTGGTGGACGCCTCCCTGGCGCTGCTGCGCGCCCACCTGCGGACGCTCCCGGTGGTGAACCCGTTCGTGCGCTTCAAGGCCCGCTTCGCCGAGGACGCGCGCTGGCTGCAGGACGCCGACATCGAGGTGTTCCACGCCTACAGCTTCGCGAGCATGCGCCAGTACGGCGCCTGCTACGAGCTCGCCGCGACCTACCTCCGCTGGCTTGGGGGCGCGGGCGTGCCGGTGCCCGACGA
>JAYVAS010000335.1:0-6064 GCA_043750895.1 Pseudomonadota bacterium | reverse complement strand
CCTGCGTGCCGGGGACGTCGGCCACCTCGCCCGAGCCATCACCCTCGTCGAGCTCGGTCGGGGCCTGCCCGGCGCCGTCCCCGTCGACGTCGCGGCCCTGCTCGAGGGTGATACATCCAACACACCAGTCGTCGGTTTCACCGGGACCGGCGGCGCCGGCAAGTCCTCCTTCGTCGACGAGATCGTTCGACGCTACCGGATGGACCAGCCTGCGCACCGCATCGCGGTGCTCTCCATCGACCCCACCCGGAGGCGCACCGGAGGCGCGCTCCTCGGCGACCGGATCCGCATGAACGCGATCCACTCCGACCGGTGTTTCATGCGTTCGCTGGCGACGCGGGAGGAGAAGGGCGAGCTCTCGGCCGCGACGCGCGACGCCATCCAGCTCTGCAAGGCCGCCGGCTTCGACCTCATCCTGGTGGAGACCAGCGGGATCGGACAGGGGGACGCCGCCATCACCGAGGTGGCCGACATCTCGGTCTACCTGATGACCCCGGAGTTCGGCGCTCAGAGCCAGCTCGAGAAGATCGACATGCTCGATCAGGCCGACATGGTGGTCGTGAACAAGTTCGAGCGGCGCGGCGCCGAGGACGCGCTGCGCGACGTCCGGAAGCAGGTGAAGCGGAACCGCGAGGCGTTCTCCACCCCCGACGAGTCGCTCCCCGTGTTCGGGTCCATCGCGTCCCAGTTCAACGACGCGGGGGTCAACGCGGCGTACCTGTACCTGCTCAGCCTGCTGGCCGCCCGCACCGGACGCCCCTACGCCAGCGCCCTCCCCGACCCGGGCACCCGGGCCTCGCCCCCCCGGCGGCGCATCCTCCCTCCGGAGCGGACCCGCTACCTGGGCGAGATCGTCAGCAACATCCGCGGCTTCCGCAAGACGGTCGAGGCCCAGGCCCTCCGCGCCCGCCAGCGCTGGCAGTTGGAAGGCGCCGCCGAGACGGTGGACCCGACGCTCAGGGCCCAGCTCCTCGCCCGGCGCGACGCGCTGCCCCTGGAGCCGGAGTTCGCCGCCTTCCTGGCAGGATGGCCTGCGTTGAAGGAGAGCTTCTCCGGTGCCGAGTACGTCTACGCCGTGCGCGGCAAGGAGATCCGGCAGCCCATGCGGGTGGAGAGCCTCTCCCACCTCCCGATCCCACGCGTGGCCGTCCCCCGCTTCGAGGACCCCGCCGCGATCGTGCGATTCGGCTTCCTGGAGAGCTTCCCCGGGTACTTCCCGTACACCGCGGGCGTGTTCCCGCTCAAACGCCAGAACGAAGACCCCAAGCGGATGTTCGCCGGCGAGGGTGGCCCGGCGCGTACCAACGCTCGTTTCCACTACCTGTGCGAGGGAGAGCCCGCCAAGCGCCTCTCCACCGCCTTCGACAGCGTGACCCTCTACGGCGAGGACCCGCACGAGCGGCCGGACATCTTCGGGAAGATCGGGGAGTCGGGCGTGAGCGTACCGACGCTCGACGACATGAAGATCCTCTACGGCGGGTTCGACCTGAGTGATCCGTCCACCTCGGTGTCGATGACCATCAACGGCCCCGCTCCGATCCTGCTCGCGATGTACTTCAACACCGCCATCGACCAGCAGATGGACGCGTTCGTGACCAAGATGGGACGGGCACCCGATGCCACCGAATCGGCTGCCCTTCGTGCCCGGACGCTCTCCAACGTGCGGGGCACCGTCCAGGCCGACATCCTCAAGGAAGACCAGGCGCAGAACACCTGCATCTTCTCCACCGAGTTCTCGCTGAAGCTGATGGGTGACATCCAACAGTACTTCATCGAACACAACGTTCGGAATTACTACTCGGTGTCGATTTCGGGCTACCACATCGCCGAGGCCGGCGCGAACCCTGTCTCCCAACTCGCCTTCACGCTGGCGAACGGATTCACCTTCGTCGAGTACTACCGCGCCCGCGGCATGCCCGTGGACGCCTTCGCGCCCAACCTCTCCTTCTTCTTCTCCAACGGCCTGGACCCCGAGTACACCGTCATCGGGCGGGTCGCGCGCCGCATCTGGTCGGTGGCGATGCGGGAGCTGTACGGCGCGGACGAGCGCAGCCAGAAGCTGAAGTACCACATCCAGACCTCGGGCAGGTCCCTGCACGCGCGCGAGATCCAGTTCAACGACATCCGTACCACGTTGCAGGCGCTCCTCGCCCTCTTCGACAACTGCAACTCGCTCCATACCAACGCCTACGACGAGGCGATCACCACGCCGACCGAGGAGTCGGTACGCCGGGCGATGGCCATCCAGATGATCATCAACAAGGAGTTGGGTTGGGCGAAGAACGAGAACCCGCTTCAAGGCTCCTACATCGTCGACACCCTCACCGACCTGGTGGAGGAGGCGGTCCTGCAGGAGTTCGAGCGGATCGACGCGCGGGGCGGGGTCCTCGGCGCCATGGAAACGCAGTATCAGCGGTCCAAGATCCAGGAGGAGTCGCTCTACTACGAGACCCAGAAGCACGACGGGACGCTTCCGATCGTGGGGATCAACACCTTCCAGGATCCGACCACCATGTCGGACAACTGGGAGCCGGCCCCCATCGAGCTGCGGCGCGCCACCGACGCCGAGAAGAACGCACAGATCCTGGCGTTGCGAGACTTCCAGGCGCGACACGCCGACGAGGCCCCCGTCGCGTTGGAACGGCTGCGCCGGGTCGCGCTCGAAGGCGGCAACCTGTTCGCCGAGCTCATGAACACGGTCCGCGTGGCGAGCCTCGGTCAGATCAGTCGGGCCCTCTACGACGTAGGCGGCGAGTACCGCCGCAACCTCTGACGCGTCCCGTGATCGGCATCCTCCCCCTTCGTACGCCGACGCTGCCACCGGCCACCCACACCAACTGTTACCGGCTGGGAGACACCGCGATCGACCCGGCGTCTCCCTACCCCGAGGAGGCGGCGCGGCTGCTGGCGTGGGTCTCCGCGAGCGGCACCGCCCTGCGCCGGATCGTGCTGACCCATCACCACCCCGACCACACCGGCGGCGTGGTCGCCCTCGCGGCCGCCACCGGGGCCGAGGTCTGGGCCCATCGCGAGGCCGTGGTGGACTTCGCCGTGGACCACCGCGTAGAGGACGGGGACCGCATCGACACCGGGGACGGCGTCCTGGTCTGCCACCACACCCCCGGCCACGCGGACGGTCACGTCGCCTTCACCGTGGAAGGGGAGGACGTGCTGATCGGAGGTGACCTCGTCGCCGGAGAGGGCACCATCGTGCTCGTCGGGCCCGAAGGACACCTCGGCACCTACCTCGACTCGCTCGAACGGATGCGGACCGTGGCCACGCGCGTGCTCCCGGCCCACGGGGGCGCCCTTCCCGCACCCGACATCTTCGACCACTACATCGCCCACCGGCACCGGCGGACCGAGCAGGTCCTGGACGCCCTCGCCGCCGGCGACCGTACCGCCGCCGAGGCCGCCAGCCGCATCTACGAGGCGCTCCCGGGGGTGAACCTCACCCTCGCCGCCATCCAGGTATCGACACATCTCACATGGCTCGTCGAGCGGGGGCGGATCCGGGCCGTCGACGGCGGCTTCGTGATTAGGGATCGGCATGAGCAATGAACCGAAGTCGGACCTCGATGCCGGCCTGGAGTCGCTGAGTCGGGTCGTCAACGGGGTCGCCGGGCGCCTGCTCGGCCCCAAGGCCATCGGCCGGGAGACCCTCTCCGAAACCCCCGCGATCTCCGAGGAGGCCGACGCCGCCGACGGCCGCGCCGGCGACCTGGTGGGGAAGCTGCTCCACACCACCGGTGAGGCCCTGAAGGAGCACCCCCTGGACCCGGTGGGCGTGATCCACGCCGTGCAGCACCCGTCCGAAGAACCAGTCCCGACCCCGGAGGGGTGGTCGCCACTCGCGGGGGGGATTCGCACCCTGGGGGAAGGAGTCATGGCAGTCGCAGAAGGGGTGCTGGACAAGGTCGCCCCCAAGAAACCGAAGGATGTTTAGGCTCTTCGTCACCGGCACCGGGACGGACGTCGGCAAGACCTGGGTGACCGCGTGCATCGCGGAGACGCTCCGGTCACGCGGTTGGGCGGTCCGGGCCCTGAAGCCCGTGGCGTCGGGCGTCCTCACCGGCGCCGGCACCGACGCCATCGCATTGGGCGCCGCCGCCGGGCACCCGCCCCCCGCCGGTTGGACGTTCACGGCCCCCCTCTCCCCCCACCGGGCCGCCCGCCGAGAGGGCCGTCGGGTCGCCCTCGCCGATGTCCTGACGTGGATCACCACCGAGCAGGGTCCGGCCACCCTGGTGGAGGGCGCCGGGGGGTGGGAGGTCCCGTGTGACCCGGATTGGCGGATCTCCGACCTTGCCGCGCACCTCGGGTGGCCCGTGCTCGTGGTGGTCAAGAACGAGCTCGGAGCGTTGAACCTCGTCCTCCTGACGGTCGACGCCATTCGGCGCCGGGGGCTGCGGGTCGCCGGCGTGGTCCTCAACGCCGGCACGGACGAGGCGGCCAGCAGCAACCAGGAAGACCTGGAAGCGCTGCTGCCCGGGGTACCCGTGGCCTGCCTGGCCGCGGGAAGTCGCGATCTGGTCGCCCTCGTGGACGACCTCCTGGCTCAGTAGACCCGGTCGCTCGTGTAGTAGTACATGTACAGTTCGGCGTTACCCAGCTCGTCGTAGGTCACCAACGTCGACGAGTACTGCACCGCGAGGGTGGTCCCGTCCCAAGAGTAGGAGTTGGTGTCCGGGACGATACGCATCTGGACTTCCCCCGACCGGGAGTCGAAGGCGGGGCCGGTGTTGTAGGCGTTGAACTGGTCGTAGATCTGATTGAAGAAGAAGTACCCCGAGCCATCCTCCTGGGCGTTCTCGCACCCGAAGTCCACCTGGGAAGCCGCATCGTAGGCAAAGTTCGACTCGAACGAGAACTCGCAATCCCGGCAGTAGCGGGAGTTCTCGGTGGCGTCGATCACCCAATTCAGGGCACAACTGTGATTACCGCCGGTGCCGCCGTAGGCGAGGTAGTCCACCGCCCAGGCGCCCGAAACGCTGTCGTAGCCGCCAGCGCCGTCGGAAGTGGCGCTCAAGGTGAAGATCTGGAGTTGGGTCGTCCCTTCCCACGGAATGACGATGGCCTCCTGCGCCGCCTCCATCGAGACTTCGTCGTGGCCGTCAGACCCGTAGGCAATGACGGTCCAATGCTCTCCGGTGGTGGTGGCGGCGGCAGGCACCGTATCGGTGTCACCCACGTCCACCGCTTCGACCCCGTCCCGGAACCACACGTAACGGAACAGGACCGAGCCGCCGTCCGGATCGTCTCCGACCGCCGATACGACGAGGTCGTCGTCGTCGAACGGGGAGGTCGGGGTGATGGACACCCGCTCGATGGTGGGCGGCTGGTTGGGGAGGGCAACGGTGGCGGTGGCGACGACCGGCTCGGAGTTCCCGTCGGTGACCGACACTTCGACCACGAAGACGTCCCCGCCGTCCACGTAAAGGCCGTCCACCGTGAGCATCCCGTCCCGGGTGGCGTAGTAGATGTCGTTCTCGTACCAGCGAATGGTGGTGGTGAGCGGATCGCCGTCGGGGTCCACGGACTCGGCGTCGAACACGAGGTTCAGGTCGTCGCGGGGCACAGGCGCCGCCGGGTCGATGTGAATGACGGGCGCGGAGGGGGGCTGGTTGCCGACGGTGACCGAAGCAGTACCCGGGGCTCCATCGATCGTGCCGTCGTTGGGGGTGACCGCGACCTCCCACACATCCCCGAGAGCCGTCTCGGCGTTGGGAAGAACCGGGCCGGCCAGGTCGGCGCGGGCTGCCCCGTTCACGCTCCACGCGTAGCTGAGGGTGACCGCCGCGCCTTCCGGGTCGACCGACTCGGTGAGGACGGTGACGGTGAGGTCGTCGCCGTCACCCGGACGCTCGGGCGTAATTGTGACCACGGGCGACGAAGGCGCGAGATTGTCGGTCGTTACGTCGGTGTCTTCGGTGGTGTCGGTGTCGACTGTGTCCACCGGGTCGGACTTGGCGGTGTCGTCACCCGACGCACACGCAAACAGGAACGGGAGGAGAAACATGGGTAGGCTTCCGCGATGTCCCCACTGTAGACGACGAATTCCACC
>JAYVAS010000334.1:0-9190 GCA_043750895.1 Pseudomonadota bacterium | reverse complement strand
ACACCCTCGCCGTGGGCTACCACCTCACCAACGCCGCGTGGCTCACGGTCAGCCGCGACGGGGGGCGCACCTGGACGGACACGAAGCTCGACTCGCTCGCCAAGTTCGTTGACCCGGCGGTGTCCGAGGCCGGCGAGGTCTCCGCGGTCTACATGGGCTTCAGGACCGTCGACGCGGCCAACAACCCGCGGGCGGACGACAACGACGCGCGGGTCGGCACCTGGGTCGACGGGACCGCAGGCTGGCTCAACGGCGGGGCCTACGGCACCGTGGGCGGCCAGGCGGCGTCGGTGGGCGGCGCCCCCGCGGCGGTCTACGTCATCGGGGAGCAGCCGGGCGACGTCTTCGTGGCGTGGTAGCCGCAGGGAGGAGGGCGCTGGACGGCATCAGCGGGGCCTCGCCGTCCTGCAACTAACGCCCGGTGTGCGCCTCCAGGGCTGCCTCCAGCGCCGCCGGGTCCTCCTTGATGGACGGCGCCGCGGCCATCACCACGCGGTGGGCCCAGGTCCCGAGCGGGGCGTCGCCGGCGGCCCGGATGACCCGGGCGTACTCGGCGGGCGAGAGGCGGATCGCCACGACCTGGCGGCGGAGCTCCCCGTCGGCGGCGGTGCGGGGCTTGCGGCCGCGGGACGCCACCTACTCCCCCACGTAGCAGGAGACGTCGTCTACCTCGATCACACCGGCGCCGCCGTCGAGCTTGGCGGCCTCGCGGCTGGCGACGACCTTCGCGGGGGTGGCGACGCGGAGCGTGTCGCCGGTGCGGTAGTCCATCAGGTTGCGCCGGATGAACTCGAAGCTGGCCGGGGTCCACCGCACACCGCCGCGCGTGCCACAGGTCGCGGAGATCGTGGCCGTCCCGTCCGGACCGGTAACGGTGAAGTCGAACGAGACGGGCAGGGCGTTCGCGCCCGGCTCGCACCCGCCACGGCGGCAGGCGGCGACTGCGCCACGGAGAGATGACGCGGTGATCTCGGAGGCGTTGCCTCCGGGCGGCACCTCGGCGGGCGTCCCCGGACACGCCACGGACACGGGATGTGTCCACGTACGGACACGAGCGACCCTCTACGACCCCCTACCCTCTGGTGAAACACGGCGTTTGCGGCCGGTCCCGAGATCGTCCCGCTCGGCTCCGTAGTAGGTGTAGTAGTACCACGGTTGTTCTGATTCTCCGGCGTTGAATGCCGGACACGAAATCGAGACTGACGCTATTGGGTACGCATGGGACACGGGGCTACTCCTTCGGTCGGGGGATCTGGAGGCGTCGGACCGGGCCGGGGACGCGGACGGGCGGGACCAGCGCGACGGCCTCCAGCAGCCCCGCGGCCTCGTCGGTGACGTAGTGCGAGCTGACGCCGACCTGATGACCGACCAGCCGCTCGACGGCGTCTTTCCCGGCGCCGAGTCGGCGCAGGCCCGTCTGGAAGCCCTTGCGGAAGGCCATGCAGGGCGAGCGCTCCCAGCGCACCGCCGGCACGGCCGATCGCGTCCACATGCCCGCCCAGGGGCCGTAGTCCCAGCGTCGAGGGCCGCCCGTCAGTGAGGTGTCGGGGGCACCGGACGGCCAGCGCGCGATCTCCTCGGCGAGCGCGGGCGCCATCGGCACGACGCGGCCGCGCTTCTCCTGCCTGCTCTTGCCCAGCTCGGCGCGGACGACGAGGGTGCGCGCCTCGAGGTCGACGTCGGACCAGCGCAGGCGGACCACCTGACCCGGGCGCAGGCCGGAACAGCGCATCACCCACGCCGCCCGCCGGTGCCACTCGGTGCGCGCCTCGAGGATCGCGGCGTCCATGTCGGTCCAGCTCGGCGCGTGAGTCTGGAGGCGGGGGTGTGCGACGGGGAGAGGGATCCTCTTCGGGGGCGGGGTCAGCGGCCCGTAGTCGTCGTGGTCGGCAAGCCATGCCCACCAGGTCTGTAGGTCGCTGATCCGCCCGTTCGCCGAACGCGTCGAGCACTTCGCGACCCGGGACCAGGCGCGGATCTTCGGCCGCGTCTCGGTCGCGGGCTGCGCGGGGTGGTGCTCGATCCGACGCGTCTGGAGCCAGGCGTGGTAGCGCTCGAGCACGCTGCGGGACATGTCGGCGACGGTCGCGATCCCCTCCCCGTCCGCCCACCGCAGGAACAGCTCCATCTCGGAGGTCTGCCGGACCACGCTCCGTGGCGAGCCGACCCGGGCCCGCGACAGGAGCCACGACTGAGCGGCCTCGGTCAGTCCTGGAGGAGCGGGGGCAGGTAGAGCCGGTGCCCACTCTTGGCCGAGGGCGTGCGCGCGGGCAACGTCGGCCGCGAGCTTCTCCGCCGTGCGCCGGTCGGGGCATTGGCGGCTGCGGTTGGCGCCGTCGAGCCCGCGCCACCGGACACGCCACCCGTCCGCCCGCCGCTCGATGCTCGCCACGCCTGGACCTCTGCGAGCCACCCTACTACCACGGGCCACCCCTCCCAGCGCAAGCGACGTCCGCACCCGCCCACGTCGAGGAACGGGGGCCGGATGCCGGCGGCGTAGCTGTCCGCGACCGCCTGCCGGAGAGCTCGCGGCGAGCAGTCGAGCCACGCGCGGACCTCGGCCGAGGTGTGGAGCGCGGGGACGTGGCCGAGGAGGCTCATCCCATCGCCCGGCGTGCGAGTGCCCGGTCGGAGGTGGCGAGGCGGGCGCTCATCCTACGCGAGCCCCCTTCCCAATCTCATCCATGAACCGCGCCACGTCTCGCAGACACCCCGAGGACCACACTACGGTCCGCGACTCGGCCACGAGCACGAACTGGCGCCACTCCGGATACCACTCGACGCGCCCGAGCTGGTCCCGGTGCCGGGCGTTGAGGATGGCCCACGGCGCGAGCGGGGAGGAGCCGAGCTTGCGGGCGACCATGTAGCGGCCGACCGGGCGCTCGGTGGCGGGCGGGAAGAGGGAGGGGTCGGTCATGGGTTCGCCGCCGGCTTGGGGTGGAGCAGCAGCCACACACCGTCAGGCCCCTCCCGGAGCCCGGCGGCGATCCGCTCCAGGACCCGCGCCAGTTCCGTCGTGGCCTCATCGACCGTCGCGCCGTGAATCTCCCACAGGTCCATCGCGAGCACCGACACGCGCATTCCCGGCTCGACGGCGTTCGGGACCAGGTGGAGGTGTACGTCCGTCTCGATGCGCGTTCCCTCCCGGCCGGGGGTGACGTGGACGACCCGCACAGTCATCCGGCGCGTGTCGAGATCGTACTTCTTGACGCCGTAGCTCATGGCGATGGCTCCTTGCAGCCCTCGTGCCGGGCCTTGAAACGGTCGTGGTGTTGGGTCAGGTCGGAGACGGCGACGGGGAGCGGGGTGTCGTTCACGTCGCCGCACCGGAGACAGGCGAGGCGCATCACGTTCGCCGGGACCTCGGGCCCGAACTTCACGACGAGCCAGTCGCAGACCGCCTTAGAACGGGATGTCATCGCCCACCCCCTCGTCGCCCACCACCGGCGCCACGTACGGAACCCTCACCGGCGCCGGGTGCCGTCGGTGCCACTCCACCACCGCGGGCTCCTGGTACGCGACCGAGTCCCGGGCGATGCGGAGCTGCCACCCGTACAGCCACTCCACCGGCCCGAGCCAGTCCTCCACCGTCAGCAGGTCCCGGGCGACCTCGTGGGCCGGCATCGGCTCCCCGGGCTGGCGCGGCTTCCAGGCGCCGGTGCTGCCCGGCTCCGAGGGCCAAAGCCGGTTCCAGAGCTCGATCCCGGCCCCGCCCCCGAGCACGGGCGAGTGCCAGACCAGCTCGCGGTCGTCGTCGAGCCGGACCGTGGCCTCGACGAACTGGAGCACGGGCCCGAGGCCGGAGCCCTTTCGCGAGCCGTACCCGTTGCAGCGGTTGCACCCGTCGCCGCGCTCGCCTCGTTCGAGGTTCGGCGTCCGGTGCCACCCCGACCCGTTGCAGTTCGAGCACGTCGGCACGGCGTAGGCCACACGCCGCCACCCGTGGAGCCCCTCGCCCCACAGGCGCAACAGGGCCGCGCCCTTGTGGGCGTAGATGAGGCCGGGCTGGACGGGGCAGTCCCAGCACCGAGCGGCGCGGTTGAGTCGGTCGAGGGCGAGGAGGGCGGGGGTGGTCATGTGCGGCCCTCCGCGATCAGGTGCGACAGCGCCTTGACCACGTCCGCTGCGGTGTCCGAGGTGACAACCAAAGTCGCGTCATCGTTGCCCGGGAGCCGCATCACGAAGGTCAGGCGCGCGCCCGGGACGAAGAACCGCTCCATCCGTTCGAGTTGCTGCCCGATGTCGGCTTTGATCAGGTGGAGGGGAATCTTGTCGGTGGTGCTCATCCTTCATCTCCATCAGCAGGTTGAATCGTCACATCCCCCACGCGCAGGTACGCGCACAGGGCACGGGCGGCGGCGATGTCGTCGTCGTAGAAGCGGAGTCGGCGGGGCTCGGCGCACTTCTCGCTTGGGGGCAGGCAGGCGGCCCACACGGAGCCTTCGAGGATGATCCAGCCGAGGAGGTAGGCCCCCTCGGTCGACGTGCGCCAGAGCGTGCGGCGGGGGTGGGCGCCGAGCCAGGTGAGGGTTGGCATCAGAGTCCCAGCGCCTTTCGTGCGGTGGCGACTTCGGACGGTGACGCCCCCGCCGTGCCGGAGGCGATGCGCTCCAGGGCCTCCCGACGCTCCGGGGAGCATCGAGGCACGTCCGGCGTCGGGGTGGGCCGATCCGGGGCGGCCGGCGGTCCTTTCGAGTACACCTCCTCGGTCAGTCGGGCCAGGGCCGGCCACGGTGTGCGCGTGGGCATCCCGTTCCGTCGCGTGTACCACCGCCCATCCGAGCCGATCCAGAAATCGGCGACGTAGACGCCGAAAGTCTCCTCTGCGCGGGTGCCGGGCAGAAGGTTGCGCCGTTGCTCCTCGGTGAGCGCGTCGAGTCGCGACCCGCGAAGGCTGGAGGGGCTCATGCCGGGGCTCCGTCGGTTCAAGTCGCACCCCCGACCACCGGAAGTGCATCCAACGCCGCGGTCAGCGAGTCGCGAAGGGCTACGGCGTCCTCGATAGTGAGCACGTAGACGCCGCCACGGTCGCGGTAGGCGTCGATCTTGGGGTCGCCGGTTTCGGACGTGCCGCGGCGACGAAGGCCGACGCGGGCCTCTCCGTCGTCGTCGCGCAGTTCGGCGGTGAACCAGGGGCTATCCACGCGTCACCACCATATCGGCCACCGCCCGCAGGCTGGCGACCTCGGCTCGGAGCGCGACGATCTCCGCATCCCTCGGGTCAGCCGGGAGCGTGCCGTCGTGCCAGTCGCCGGCTTCGATGGCGGTGGCGATGTCCTCGTCATGTTCGCAGGTTGGGCACCACCGGCTGTCGTGCTCGGAATCGGTACACTCCCGGCGCCGCAACCACCCCACAATCCCCGCCACGTCCCGAGCGCGGGCCTGCTCCAACTCGGCGATCCGCGCGTTGAGTCCGTCGACCTTGCCGCGGTGGAAGGTGACGAACGGCTCCAGTTCGGCGTTGCGAGCGGTGAGGCGGTCGACTTCGGCGAGCATCCGGAGCAGCGGCGTTTCGTCCGTGGTCAGCGACTCCGGGGTTACGCCGAGCAACTCCGCGACGTGGTTGAACCGGACCACCAGGTTGCGCAGGCGCTTCCGCGGCCCGGCCAAGCGCAGGTCGCCGACGTGCTGACCCAGGTCACGCAGGATGAGCGCCTCGCCTTCCTCCATCTCGCCGCCGAGGCGGTCGACTTCGGAGAGCGAATCGCGGAGGTGGGTCCACGCATCCTCGGCGCGGACGCGGTTGGCGAGGGCCATGTTTTCGGGCGTTGCCAGCCACGCGATGCCGCCCTTTCCGGTGATGGTGTCGAGTCGATCGCGGTCGGCCAACGCCTCCCGCGCTTGGGTCAGGTCAACGGGCATCAGCAGACTCCTTGATCTTCACGGGGTTTTCTGGGTCGAACGCGATCCCCTTCTCGGCCATCCAGGTGAGCCATTCCGGGTCAGGCTCGCCGAGTTGGTACACGGTCTTGGCGGTTCGCACCGTCCGGCCCTCCGCCGAGACGAGCGAGCCGGTGTCGATGCGGTCGCCGTCGGTGAACTTCGGGTGGCCGTAGACGCGCCCACGCAGCCACGCGCCGCCCAACTCCGGGGCGCGGTAGGGGTCGGCGCGCACGCACCAGCATTCGAGGCGGACTTCGACGGGCATCACTTCTCCGGGCGTTGGTAGGGTTGGAAGTCGGGGCGGTTGGCGCGGGGGTCGGGGATGGGTTTCACGGGGCGCTCCACAGCTTCGGGGTGCAAGAGTTGGTGGTGCGTGGCCGCGGCCCCGGCCGTCGGCGTGGAACCGGCACAGACGGCCCTGGGACGTGGCGCCACACAACTCCACGGTGGACCTGATGCAGGTAGTCGGGGTTCATGTTGAGGCGGACAGCCATCGCATCAACGGTCTCGACCCCCTCACGAAGCCGAACAACGTCCTCGTCCGTCAACTTCGCGCGATGCGCCCCACTGCCGACGGCGTGGCGGAACCTTCCGGCGGCGACCGCCCGGTCACAGTTCTCTTTCTGCGAGACGAGCTGCAGGTTGCAGAGGCGGTTGTCCTGCTTGGATCCGTTCAAGTGGTCAACCTCCCAGGCCGAATCAGTCGGGACCCCGTTAGCTGAAATCCAGATGATTCGATGGACCATCATGCTAACGGTCCTGCCGTTCAGGTTCACTCCAAGCCGGACGTAGCCCTTCGGCGTGACCGAGCCGGCTGGCCGCGAAGGCGTGTTGCTCCTTGTCGCGTAGACGGCTCCAGTGCCTGGATCGGCCCTGATAAGACCGAGCCGGAGGGCGTGAAAGATCGCCGCGTCGTTGGTTGCGAGGTCAGACATTGGGACTCCACGGGCGGGGAACGTTGGCGTTTGGCAACATGAGTGGATGTGCAGGTTGCCCGTCCTGGCACACGGCGAGGGCGAACAGGGTGGCCCCCGCCCGCCGCATGGTGTCCGCCACGAACGCGGGCCGGTGCCGGAACGCGGGCGGCATCTTCGCCAGTGGACCCCAGGCGACGATGATCCGTCCGTGGCTTCTGGCGATGGTGCGGAGGTGGTCGTTGTTCTCGGGGCCGATGGGGTCGGCGACCGTGCGTAGGCCCCGGATGTCGGTGGACCGGAGGGCGAACAGGTTGGCGACCACGAGCGAGCGGGCGTCCATGCGCCGGGCGAACCCGATGCAGCGGCGGATCGTGGCGTCGTCCGTCTCGGCGGTCGCCGTTGACGGGTTGACCATCACGATCACGAACGGGGGGGGGCAGCACCGTCCAGCCGCCTGGTCAGGAGGTAGCGGTAGGGCTGGTCGTCGCGGTCGAAGGGGCCGTAGATGGCGTGGCCGGTGGTGGCGGGGAAGAGGCTCACGATGCCCTCCAGTCGAGGTGCCGGAGGTGGGTGTCGGTCACGCCCCGGCGCCACACCATCCAGGCGTACGCGGCGGAGTCGGTCCCGCCGCCGGTGAAGCTCGGGCGGTTGACCAGGACGTGGACCTCGGCGGCGGGGTGCTCACGCCAGAACGCGCGCCGCTTCGCGCCCTCGAGGAAGGCGAGGCGGAGCAGGAACCCAACCCCGACGGTCGCGATCCCGAGGGCGTGCCGGACGTGCGCCCCGGCCTCGTTGAACGGAGGGTTCCCGACGATCCATTGCTGCTCGATGTACTGCGCGTTCATGTCGCGGGTCCGCAGAAAGTCGCCGACGTGGCTCACGGTGAGGCCCATCAAGCCGGGCGCGTTCGGGTCGATGTCGTTGGCGGTGACGATCCCACCCGCAGCCATCAGGGCCCGGACGAACGCCCCGCCGCCCGCGTGGGGCTCCAGGCAGGCCAGCCCGCGGAGGTTGCCCAGGGTGCCCACGCACGCGCGGGCCACGTTGTCGGGGGTGTAGTAGGCGTCGAGCTGACCGTCGCGCTTGGGTTGGGTGGTGGCGCTCATGGGGTGGGCTCACTGGTCGGGGTTGGGAACTCCTGGACCCGCAGGTCCGCCGGCCACGTCGCAAGGTCGCCGTGCGTCGGCCCCCACTTCGACCCGAGCTGCTTCACGAACGGGGCGACACCAGCCTCGCGCGCCCGGGTGACCAGGTGCCGGGTCCACTCCAGGTCCATCGGCCGCGCGTGGGGTCCGCTCTCACCGCCGACGATCAACCACTCGATCTCGTCCAGCCCGGTCGGCTCGATGCGCTCCAGCAACGGCTCGGCGCTCACAAACCGGACGTGCGCGCGGATCTCCCGGAGGTGCTTCACGCGGTAGTCCCAGCCCTTCTGGTAGCCCGCCGTGGTGCCCATCCAGACGCAGCGCGGCAGTCCGAGCGGGAAGTGTTCGCGCTGCCACTCCAGGGCGTTCTCGGGGCGCTTGGTGAGGATCTGGAGGGTGACCGGGGCGCCGCTCGCGTCCAGGCCCTTGATGTGCTCGGCGAGGGCGTAGGTGTTGAACGGGTCGCCGTTGTCGTGGAACAGGTCGGTCATGGAGCCGACGAAGATCCGGGTCGGCTTGCGGATCCGGCGGAACGAGGCGAAGGCGCGATCCATCGCCGCGGCGTCGAACGCGATCCGGCCCGTCCACCCCCCGTCGATCCGGACGGTGTCCGCGTACCGGGCCGTCGTCCCGATCGCGGCCTGCCGCCGGGACATCACCCGGGCGTAGCAGAACCGGCACTCGGGGCCGTCGTCAGAGCAGCCGGCCTGCCAGTTGTCGGTCCAGTCGGTCCAGGCGATGGCGGTGGCGTTCATTCGCCCACCTCCGCCGTCATCGCCGCGATGATGTGCCGGGCCGACTCGGGACCGGCGGCATCGAGGGCGCCGAGCAGGTAGCGGACGGAGCGCAGGCCTCGAAGCATCCGACAGGCCGCGCCGATCGTGGCCACATCCGAGCACCGCGCGTCGACGCCGAGCGCGAGCCGGAGCTGGTGGAGGTCGAGTTCGATGTCGGCAGACTCGGCGCGGAGAGCCAGCGCGCGGATCCGTGCGCTGGGCGTGCCCTCGTTTGGCACCCCGGCGGCGCCGAGCGCGTCGTGGGCGTCCTGAATGTGGTCCACCATGCGGCCCAGCTCGACGGAGAGGCGGTGGAGCACGCCCTGGCGGTCGGCACGCTCGAAGCAGCGGTGGCACATCCCGCGGGACTTCCGGGGCGAGGTACAGCCGCTGTTGAGGCACAGGCCCGGGGCGGGGTCGATCCGCCGGGTCACGGTCGGGAACTTGGGCTTGGACCCGCCCGGCTTGC
>JAYVAS010000333.1:0-3708 GCA_043750895.1 Pseudomonadota bacterium | reverse complement strand
GCGCGGGCATCACCCGCTCGGACGGCGACCCCCGCCTCGGTGTCTACATCGGCACCGGCATCGGCGGCCTCCAGGAGATCGTCAAGGGCGCCCGCGAGTACGCGATCCACGGGTACAAGGGGCTGTCTCCCTTCTTCATCCCGCGCGCGCTCACCAACCTGGCCGGCGGCCAGATCGCCATCGCGTTGGGCGCCGAAGGCCCGAGCCTCTGTGTGACGACGGCCTGCGCCACGGGCAACCATTCGATCGGCGAAGCGTGGCGCATCATCCGGTCGGACGAAGCGGACGTGGTGATCGCCGGCGGCGCCGAAGCCGCGATCACCGATGTGGGCATCGTCGGATTCATGGTGATGAAGGCCCTCTCCAAACGAAACGACGACCCGGCGACCGCGTCCCGCCCCTTCGACCTCAACCGGGACGGCTTCGTCATGGGCGAGGGAGCCGGGGTGCTGGTGCTCGAGGCGCTGGACCACGCGCTGGCCCGCGGGGCGCCCATCCTCGCCGAGCTCGTCGGGTACGGGCTCAACAACGACGCCTACCACGAGACCAGCCCCTCCCCGGGGGGCGTCGGTGCCGCCCGGTGTATGAACGTGGCCCTCGCCTCGGCCCGCTTGCGCCCCGAGGACGTCGACTACATCAACGCGCACGGGACCTCCACGCCGCAGAACGACGTGAGCGAGACCCAGGCGATCAAGCGGACTTTCGGCGACCACGCGTACAAGCTCGAGGTGTCGAGCACCAAGAGCGTGACGGGGCACATGCTGGGTGCGGCCGGCGGTGCCGAGGCCGTCGCGTCGGTCATGGCGCTCCACACCGGAGTGGTGCCGCCCACGGCCCACCTCGAGACCCCGGACCCGGCGTGCGACCTGGACTACGTCCCCCGCGTGGCGCGGCAGTCGAATCCGCGGGTGGTGCTTAGCAACTCCTTCGGGTTCGGCGGGACCAACGCCACGCTCGTCTTCCGGAAGTGGGAGGGTACATGAAGGTGCTGATCGGTTCGGACCATGCCGCCCTCACGCTCAAGAAGTTCCTGACCGACCGGCTCCGGGCGCGCGGCGTGGAGGTGGAGGACATGGGCCCGCACGACGCGACCTCGGTCGACTACCCGGACTACGCGATCGCCGTGGCGCGCGCGGTCGCCGCGGGGAGCGGCACCTTCGGCATCCTCTGCTGCGGGACGGGCCAGGGTATGGCGATGACGGCCAACAAGATCCCCGGAATCCGCGCCGCGGTCTGTGGGGACACCTTCACCGCCCACGCCACCCGCGAGCACAACGACGCGAACGTGTTGTGTCTCGGCGAGCGGGTCGTCGGCGCCGGCCTCGCCGGGGACATCGCGGACGTGTTCCTCGCGACCGCGTTCGAAGGCGGGCGGCACGCCCGGCGCGTGGAGAAGATCAAGGCGCTCGACGGGAAGCAGGCATGACCATCGCCGATCAGGACCCCATCCTCTGGGAGTTGATGAAGCGGGAAGCGGCGCGGCAGCGCGACGATCTCGAGCTGATCGCGTCCGAGAACTACGTCTCACCGGCGGTGCTGGAGGCGGCCGGCAGCGTACTCACCAACAAGTACGCCGAGGGCTTGCCCGGCAAGCGGTACTACGGCGGCTGCGAGGTCGTCGATCAGATCGAAGACCTGGCCCGCCAGCGGGCGACGCAGCTCTTCGGCTGTGAGGGCGTGAACGTCCAGCCCCATTCGGGCGCTCAGGCGAACGGCGCGGTGTACCTCGCCGCGCTGAAGCCCGGTGACACCCTGCTCGGGCTCGACCTCTCCAACGGCGGCCACCTCACCCACGGGTCCCCCGCGAACAGCTCGGGGAAGTTGTACCGCGGCGTCCACTACCGGGTGGACGGCAACGGGTTCATCGACCTCGATCACGTCCGCGACGTCGCGCGGCGTGAACGGCCCCGCATCATCGTGACCGGCGCCAGCGCGTACCCCCGCACCTGGGACTTCGCCGCCTTCCGCGCCATCGCCGACGAGGTCGGGGCCCTGCTGCTGGCCGACATCGCGCACGTGGCCGGCCTCGTCGCCGTCGGGCTCCATCCGTCTCCGATCCCGCACTGCGATTTCGTCACCACCACCACCCACAAGACCCTCCGCGGCCCCCGCGGCGGCATCGCGATGGCCCGCGCGGACCACATGAAGGCCGTGAACTCGGCGGTCTTCCCCGGGAGCCAGGGTGGGCCGCTGATGCACGTCATCGCCGCCAAGGCCGTCGCCTTCGGCGAGGCGCTGCGCCCCGACTTCGCCGTCTACATCCAGCGGGTGATCGACAACGCCCGCGCGATGGCCGGGCGATTGCGGGAACGAGGGGTCGAGCTGGTGTCGGGCGGCACCGACAACCACCTGATGTTGCTGGACTTCTCGAACCGTCCCTATTCGGGCAAAGAGGCCGAGGAGGCGCTCGGGCGCGCCGGCATCACGGTCAACAAGAACACGGTGCCCAACGAAAAGCGCAGCCCCTTCGTCACCAGCGGGGTCCGTATCGGGACCCCCGCGATGACCACCCGCGGCTGCACCGTGGAGGACGCGGTACGGGTGGCCGATTGGATCGCCGACGCGCTCGAGAACCCCGCGGACGCGGACCGCCTCGCTCGGATCCGTAGCGAGGTCCACGCGCTCTGCGCGGTGAGGCCCGTCCCGGGGGTGTAGCGTGGAGTGTCCGGCCTGCCAGCACGGCGAGAGCAAGGTCGTCGACTCCCGGGATGCCGGAGACTCCATTCGTCGTCGCCGGGAGTGCCTGGGCTGCGCGCACCGGTTCACCACCTTCGAGCGGATCGAGTACCCGCTGCCGGTGGTGCTCAAGCGGGACGGCCGGCGGCAGGCCTTCAACGAAGAGAAGCTGCTCTCGGGGCTCCGGCTCGCGTGCCGTAAACGGCCGGTCACCGCCGACCAGCTTCAGGACGTGGTGCAGCGGGTGGAACGGCAGCTCTCCCGACGCGCCGATCGGGAGGTCACCACCACCGAGATCGGGGACCTGGCGCTGCAGGAGCTCCGCGACCTCGATCCCGTCGCGTACCTGCGGTTCGCGTCGGTGTACCGGGCGGTCGAGAGCCCGGAGGCGTTCCTCGCGGTGGTCAAGCCGTTGCTGGAGCGGGGATGAACGATCACGCATGGATGGGCGTCGCGCTCGACGTGGCGGCGCGGGGGCTCGGACGGACGGCCCCCAACCCCACCGTGGGCGCGGTCGTGGTCCGCGACGGCGTGGTGCTCGCCGAAGGCTGGACCCAGCCGCCGGGCAGCGACCACGCCGAGACCCACGCCCTGCGCCAGATCGAGGGCTGCGCCGCCGGGGCGACGGTCTACGTGGTGCTCGAGCCCTGCTGTCACCACGGGCGTACCCCGCCGTGCACCGACGCGTTGATCCGGGCCGGCGTGGCGCGGGTGGTGGTGGGCACGGTGGATCCGTTTCCGCTCGTCGCCGGGCAGGGGATCGCGCGGTTGCGCGAAGCGGGGATCGTGGTGGACGTGGGGATCCGCGAGGAGGAGTGCCGCAGGCTGAACCGGGGCTTCCTCCGCGCCGTCACGCTCGGCTTGCCCGAGGTCACCCTGAAGGCGGCGGTGTCCCTGGATGGCCGCATCGCCTCGAGCCGGGGCGAGTCGAAGTGGATCACCGGTCCGGCGGCGCGGGACCTCGGGCATCGCCTGCGTGACACCCACGATGCGGTGCTCGTGGGGGTCTCGACGGTGCTCGCCGACAACCCT
>JAYVAS010000332.1:0-2760 GCA_043750895.1 Pseudomonadota bacterium | reverse complement strand
CCGCGCGCCAGCACGAACCAGGCGCGCACCTCCTCGGCGGCGTCGGCCAGTGCGTTCTCGGCGCGGCTGCCCGCGCCCTCGGGGGCGGACGCAGGCGGTGGGGTGACGGGCGGGGAAGTGAGCATGCTGTGAGGGAGACGTCCGACCGTCGCCAGTCGCCGGAAGAGCTATTATCCTCCGCCCTCTTCCGGGAGCCCTGCTCTATGCGACGTCTGATCGGCATCCCCCTCCTCCTCCTCGGCCTCACCGCCACCTTCACCCCGTCGGCCCACGCTGCCGACAAGAAGGACAAGAAAGAGAAGTCCGAGGAGGACGAGGACGCGAACCTCGGGGCCCCCGGCGAAGCCACCCCGGGCGCCGACGACTTCAAGGAAGAGGGCACCGAGGAGCCCGCGCCCACCCGCCTCGACAGCGGCGACACCGAGGAGGAGGGCGGCGACAAGAAGGACGACGACATCGACTTCTCCGACGGCGACGAGCCCGAGATCAACTTCAAGGACGACTCCGATCAGGAGACGGTCGCCGAGCGCGGCCCGGGCGAGGACACCGCCCAGCTCTACCGGGACCTCCAGAAGCAGGTCCGGGAGATGAACCCCGACGAAGAGCAGATCGCCTGGGAGAACTACCTCCGGAAGTACCCCAACTCGCTGTTCAGGGACCGGATCGAGCTCCGCATGGAAGAGCTCTCCAACCTGATGTTCGGCGAGCGGGTCGAAGGGTCCGATCAGGGCGACAACACCGTCAAGGACGCCGCCGATCGGGAGATCAACTTCGCCACCCCGATGGCCCAGCCGTCGGTGGACACGCGGTCCAAGTTCACGGCCGGCATCGAGCTGGGCCTCCCCAACTGGTTCGGCGGCAAGGTGGACGCCGAGTGGGCCATCCGCCGCAACTTCTCGGTCCACGGCGGCCTGGGCCGCGGGTTCTCGGGCGGCGAGATCAACCTGGGCGCCAAGTACGCGCTCATCAAGTCCAGCCGCACCCGCACCATCCTCACCGGCGGGCTCGACGCCACGGTAAACATGGGTCCGGCGTTCCTGGCGATCGACCCGATGATCATGTTCGGTCAGCGCCTCGACGTGGCCCAGGGCCTGGACCTCCAGCTCGCCGTCTCCATGCCGCTCGAGTTCCGGTCCCCGCTGATCCCCCGGCTGTACGGCGGGTTCAACGCCGAGCTGCACGCCAACGAGATCGTCAGCATCTTCCTCGCGGCCAACCTGGACACCAAGTACATCAGCTCGGACGACGTGAACAACTTCAAGTTCTACACCGCCCAGCTCGGCCTCAAGTTCACCGCCATCAAGCCCAAGGGCGTCGACGGCAGCAAGCTCCTGGTGGACCTCGCGGCCAACGTGCCGGTCGCCCACGCTTACTGGGGCTTCTACCGCGGTGCGGTCAACATCGGCGGCGAGTACTATTTGTAGGGGTCGTGCGCGCTGGGCTGGCGCGGGCGGAAGGTGTGGAGTGGGGGGGTGATGTGGCCAGAAAGCCGTTGGTATCTGGTCGCGAGCCTTGCGCTGGCCGTCTCGGCGATCGGGCTCTGGCTCCCGGCGCCCTGGAGTGCCGTCTGGGGCCTCGCGGTCACCGCGGCGGCTGTCGTCGCTGGGGGCCTGTGGCTTGGCGGAGGCGTCGTCGGTGCGCGGGGCGGAGCCATCCTCGGGATGACCTCCGGGGCGGCGGCGGCGACACCGTTGCTCGTAGAGTTCGCGTTCGCGCCGTTTGTTCGGGGACAGATCGTCGCCGAACCGATGTCGGTGGCGCCGCTCCTGGTGGCAAGCATGGCTCGGGTGGCCGCGGCGGCGCTCGCCGGCACCATCGGGGTCTCCGTGCTTCTGGCGGCGGTCACGGCGTGCTTTCCGTCGCGCCCGGCGGTTGCGGCCGGCGGTCGCCCGAGCCGGGTGGTATGGATCTTCCTGGGCTATCGGGCGCTGTGGCTTGCCGCCGCGGCGTTTCTGGGGGTCGATGACCTCTTGTCGAGCGTTTCTGCATACCCCTCGGGGATCGCCGTCGGCGATCGCTGGCTGCTCGTCGCCGCCTTGCTTGGCGTCAATCTGTACGGCGCGTTCGTTTTGCTGCTGGTCGGGGCCTTCGGGCTACGGGACCTCGTTCGTGCCCCCGGCCGGGGCAGCCTGGCGCAGACGCTGCTGGTGGGTGGGTTCGGGTTCTTTCTCCTCTCGGCCCCGTGCACCGCGCTCGGACTCGCCGTCGCCCTCGGTCCGGTTTCCGGCATCGGCGGGTGGGGCTACGGCTTGCCCATCACCTTGGATGATGTCCATGAGATGTACCGTTGGTCGGTGCCGGCGGTTGCGGCCGGGCTCTTGAGTGGGATGATCGAGCCGGGACTCCTCTGGCTGTTCGTGGCGGGGTGCCGTGCCGCATGGCGGGGGGTGCTGGCGCTCCGCGGCGTGGTGGGTGATCGGACGTAGTCGCGGCGTAGACCCAGGCCCAGAAGCGTTCCATCGGCGGCGAGCACTACTCGTAGGGTGCCGCCGACAACGCGACGTCCGGCTCCGGGCTTAGGGCCGTGGTCGCCGAAGGGGGCCCGTCCCCTCGCCGGTACACCAGCAGCGAGTAGCCGCAGCGCATGCCGTCCGCGGTGGCGGCCCGCGTGTAACGTTTGAACTCCGGGTGGTCCTGGATCCGCTGCTCCACCTTGTTGCGCGGCTGGAGCTTCGTGACGCTCTTGCTGGTCAGCACGATCCACGCCGGCTCGTCCGCCATGATGCGGGCGGCGCGGTCCTTCCAGGACTCGGCGCCCGT
>JAYVAS010000331.1:0-2807 GCA_043750895.1 Pseudomonadota bacterium | reverse complement strand
CTGCGGGCTTCCCTCTCCCGGAGGGAGAGGGGAAGGACCCGCCCCCCCTCACAACTCCTCCGCCGGCCACCGTTTCACGAGGTTCCCGTTGGCCCGCCCGTCGCTGGCCGGCTGGAGGTACGCCCGCCGGTGCTGCATCGTGCGCGTCGCGTTGCTGTTGGCGATGAACCGGCTCTCGCCCCAGGTCCAGGGCGCCACGTAGGCGCGCACCCGGGCGTCGACGGCGCGGAAGTAGCCGCGCGCCGCCTCGGCGTCGTAGACCCGCCGCACGGTGCGCACCACCAGGCCCTGCACGGTGTCCCACTCGGCGCGGGACAGCGTGTCCCCTGCGGCGATCCTGGCCCGCCAGGCGTCCAGACCGTCCTTCTCCAACAACGCCTCGGGCAGCTCCTCCAGCATCGCGACGACGGTGTCCGGGAACGGCGCCACCGCGGTGGCGATGTGCCGCTCCACCCCCTGGTGGGGGAACCGGATCTCGACCACCCGCGGCTTGACGGGGCCGGTGCAGCCGTCGTGGTGGTAGTACTCGCCCTGGCTCAAGCGGCCGCGACTGGAGCGCCCCCGCACGAAGCGGTAGGTGGGGTGCGCGGTCGGGACGCCGCGGCACACAACGAGACCCTCGGCGTCGATCAGATCGAAGAACTGGCCACGGTGTTCGGGGGTGAGCAGGATGCCGTGCAGGTAATCCGCCGGGCCCGGCCCCGCCGGGTTCCCGGGGACGACCCCCTCGATCACCAGCCCGAGCGTGCCCGCGGGTCGGGACGTCTGGAACGCCCACCCCCCGAAGCGCAGGCCCGCCTCGATCACGGGCAGCTCGTGACGCTCTGGATCCACGCGTCCATGGTGGCGGCCGCCTCCTCGTCCACGACGACGCTCGACACCGGCGGCATCCGCTGGGCCTCGAGGGTGTGCAGGCGCAACGAGATCACCGACTGGCCCGGGTTGCCCGGGTACAGGATCTGCGCGCCGGCCACGCCCAGGTCGCCGTTGATGGGCTCCTCGCCGCAGGTGCGGGTGTCGGCGAAGGAGAGCTCGTAGCGGTAATCCATGACCCCGCCGCCGGTCCCGTCCGGGCGGTGACACATGGCACAGTTGGACGCGAGGTAGGCCCGGGACTTCTCCTCCTCGCTGGCGCTCCCGTCGCGCGTGGGCAGCGCCGGGAGGGAGGTCGGATCCCCGGGGCTGGTGTCGAACATGCCGAGGTGGTCGAGGGTGGCGATCTGATTAGCGCGGCCGAGGTCGTAGACGTAGCTCCCGTTGAGCTGCTGGACCTCGAGCCCCAGCACCCGTCCCGCCGCGGAGGTGTGGCACTGCAGGCATTGGGAGCGCGACGGATACGTCCAACTCTGCCCGCCCACTTCGATGGTCTTGTCGGCGGGGAGCAGATCGGCGTCCGTACCCGTCTCGTTCCAGGCATAGGTGTAGCCCGCCCAGTTGCCGTCGTCGTGGAGCATCATCAGCCGGGTCTCGACGGTCTGGTCGCCGATGATGAAGGACTTCATGGTCACCGAACCCACCGGCCAGGTGAAGGTGCCGTCCTCGTTCACCGACAAGGTGGTGCCGTCGGGGATTGCGAACCAACGCCCCTTGTCGGCGCCGTCGGACCACAGCGGGTTGTTGACACCATAAGGAATCATCCCCGCCGCGGGCTTGCTGGGGTCGGCCGGATCCACACACCCGGTCTCGGAGAGCAGCTTGGGGAAGGTGTCGGGCTCGGGCTCGCCGGCGGGGTCCAAACGGTAGATACTGCCGGCGTAGTCGATGACGTAGACCTCGCCGGCCTCGTCCTCGGCGAAATGCACGGGGTAGCCGGGCATGGTGTCCAGGAGCTCCGGCGCGGGCAGGCCTTCGTCGTCGAAGAAGAGGGCCCACACCTTGGCCTGGTAGGCGTCGGCGTAGAGGTAGGTGCCGGACAGCGACGGAACGGCGCTGCCACGGTAGACGACCCCACCGGTGATGCTGTCGCCCTCGCTGTGGGAGTACTCCACCACCGGATCCAGGTAGGGCCCGTCGCAATTACGGCCGCTGTAACAGTGGGCGCCTTCCTTGATGTTCCACCCGTAGTTCCCGCCCCGCTCGACGATGTCCACCTCTTCCCACTCGTCCTGGCCGACGTCGCCCACCCACAGCTCGCCCGTCTCGCGGTCGAAGGAGTAACGCCAGGGATTCCTAAGGCCGGAGGCGTAGATTTCCGGGGCGCCGCCTCCGTCCACGAACGGGTTGTCGGCCGGGATGGCGTAGGGCGCCCCGCCGTCCACGTCGATGCGCAGCATCTTCGCGAGCAGGGCGTCCATGTTCTGGCCGTTTCCCTGCGGATCGCCGCCCGAGCCGCCGTCCCCGAAGCCGAGGTAGAGGTAGCCGTCGGGGCCGAAGAGCACGTGGCCGCCGTTGTGATTGATGTAGGGCTGGTCGATCTCGAGGATCACCGCCTCACTGTCCTCGTCGAAGGACAGCCCGCCGTCGTCGGAGCGGAAACGTGACACCACCGACCGGGAGGTGCCACCGGAGCCCGCCGTGTAGTTGACAAATATGTACCCGTTGGTCGAGAAATCGGGGTGGAAGTCCATGCCGAGGAAGCCGTCCTCGTTGATGTTCCAGGCCGAGATCTGGTCGGAGATGTCCAGCACGACGGTGGAGTCGGTCGCAGCGGGGTCCGAGGAGACGCGCCGCACCGTCCCCGTCTGTTCGACGATGTACCAGAAGCTGTCGTCCCCGCGGGGGTGCACCATCGCCACGGGCAAGGAGAAGTCCACCCCCGACCAGATCCGGGTGAACTGGATGTCGGCGCCAGTGGGGGGGCGTGCCAC
>JAYVAS010000330.1:0-3045 GCA_043750895.1 Pseudomonadota bacterium | reverse complement strand
TTCCTCGCGCGGGCCCCCGCGGAAGAGGACGACCCGCTCGCCGACTTCCTGCGCGACCTCAAGCGCCCGCCCGAGGAGGACGCGGAGTCGGGCCCCGGTCATGACGGGCCGGTCGTGCTCGCCCTCGGTGGTCCGTCGTCGTCTTCCTCGTCCCCGCTGCCGCCCGTCGTTGCCGCAGAGCCGCTCGGGGTCGGGTCGGTCGAGACCCTGCCGGACCTGCTCGACGACGCCGACGAGGCCGACGACGCCCCCGAGCCCGCGGTGGAGGACGAAGCCGACACCGCATTTTCGGGCTTCTACCTGCCCGGCGTCACATCGACGGCCCACTCCCCGGGGTCCGCGTCTGCGGTGGCCCGTGCGGGCCCGATTCGGGCCAGCACCGGCGGGGTCACGGTGGAGGACGAATCGACGGACGAGACCCCGTCCCGCGCCGCGGCGGCGTCTTTCCGCGATCTGGCCCCTCCGGCGGCCTTCCCGGACCCCCAACCGTCTCGCGCGCGAACCATCGACTTCGGGTTCGTTCTCGATGGCTACGTGGTCTACACCGATGCCGACAAGGTCGTGTTCGGCCGTCCCTATGGTCGGCGCGTGGTGGACGCGCACGCCTACGAGACGGGCGGGGGCCTCGGTCGTGCGTATCAGCGTTTCCTGGGAGACAAGATCGCCGAGGGCTTCGTGCCCCGCACCGACCTCGTGGCGGACCTTCCCGCGCGCGCCGCGCCGACCCCGCTGGACCCGGAGCTGCTGGCCCGTGCCTGGCAAGCGCTGTCCTGACCGGGCGGGTCCGGCTCCCGCGATGAAACTGCCCGAGGCAGCGGCAGGGGCCGGCGAGGCCCTTTCCCCCGTTTCGGATTAGTCTGACTGTCGCTGCCCGAGTACCCTTTGATCCTGCTGCTCGTCTCCGCCGCCCTCGCCGCCGACCCCGCGAAGCTCAGCGCGGGCGTGGCCGCTGCGGCCTCGATGGACCTCCCCGCGGTGGATGGCCTCGAGAGCACCCACTTCGGGCCGGGTGGCACGCTGTTGATCCCGTTTCGCTGGTCAGTGAAGCCTGGCGCCACGCTTCGGCTGCACCTCGAGGTGGGCGGGGCGACGGGGCAGGATCGCGTGGTCTGGGTCCAGGAGGTGGACGGCGCGCGCGTAGGTGTCTACGCCGAGGATCAGGAAGCCACCTACGGTGCGGCCCGACTCCTCTTCGGTCCAGAAGTGGCGGCGTTCCCCCGCAAGGTCGTCAGTCCCTACCTGGGGGTAGGGGTGGGGGCCGCGCTGGTGGCCAATTGGGATCGCTTCGGTGCTGCGGCCGAGGCGCTCCAAACCACCACGGCGTCCACGCTTCAGGCCACCACTGCGGTCGGCGGGCAGGGCGGCGTGCGTATCGGTAAGCCCGGAAGCGTAGCCGTGGAGTTGGAGTTGGGGTATACGGTGTCCTTCCTTCCGGCGGCGTCGTTGCAGCAGGCTCCGTCGGATCTCGAGGCTTCGCGCTCCCCCTACGCGCTCGATGTGGTGCGAGGTGGTGTCGGAGTTTCCATCCCGCTTTGAGTCCGAGTGATGAAACTCTACCGTTCGCGCATCCCCACCATCGCTCACGCGGTCCTCGAACGCCTCGCCAACGAGGGTGACATCGAGATCGAGCCCGCCGACCGTGCCGAGGCCGAGCAGGATCTGGTCGCGGTCATGGAAAATTACCTGAACCGGGACAAGTCGCTTCGCGACAAGGTGGGCGAGGACATGGAGCGCCGCGCCATCCCGTACGACCAGTTCGGGAAGGTGAAGTCCGAGATCGCCGAGGCCTGGGGCCATCCGGTCGGGGACGACGTGGATCGCTTCCTCGCGCGGCAGTTCATCGAGAACTTCATGATCTCCCGCTTCATCGGCGAGGTCTACAGCGAGGATCGCGAGATCTACAAGAAGATCCTGCATACCTTGAAGGACAACGACGTGGACGAGCGGGCGATCCGGGCGGAAGCCGAGGAGCGCATCAAGAACGTCCCCGAGGGTGTGGAGCGCCAGGAAGCGCTCAACCGCGCCATCAAAGAAGTGCGCAAGAAGCACGGTCTCAGCTAGCAGGCTGGTTTGGCGACCATCCCGTCTCCCTCCGGGAGCGGGTGCCCGACGGGCGGGTGAGGGGCGACCCGACCCAGGTCCGTCTTCGACCTACGCCGCCTCGGTCTCGAGCGCGCGCAGGGATTCTTCGAGCCGCTCCTTCATCCGGGTGTGGATCTGGCTCACCCGGCTCTCGGTGACGCCGAGCGCCTCTCCGATCTCCTTGAAGTTCATGTCGCGGTAGTAGTAGAGCTCGACGACCCGACGTTCGCGCGCGGTCAGGGTGTCGAGGCAGCCACGGATCAGCTCCGCCAGCCGAGACTTGGCCAGGCCCTCATCCGGGAGGTCCTCGGGGCTGGGCAGGCTGTCGCTGATCGCGTGGTCATCCTCCATCCCGTCATCGAGGCTGACGACCGCCCGGATGGTGCTCTCGTCGATCATCTCGCGGAGCCGGGCCTCGGTGACGCCCAGGGTGCGGGCCACTTCGCCTTCGGTGGGCGCCCGGCCGAGGTCCTGGGCGAGCTCGTCGCGCACGGTGCGAATCCGCTCGACGCGGTCGCGCACCGAACGGGGCACCCAGTCGTTCTTCCGAAGTTCGTCAAGGATCGCGCCCTGCACCCGAATCCGGGCGTACGCGCCGAAGCTCGCGCTCCGGTCGTGCTGGAAGCGGTCCACGGCTTCGATGAGTCCCATCATCCCGATGCTGACCAGGTCGTCCACATCGACGCAGCTGGGGAAACGGCTCACCATCCGATAGGCCACCTTTCGGACCATGGGGAGATACCGCACGATCAGGGCGTTCCGGGTGCTCTCTTGGGGCGTGCTGGGCATCGAGGCTCCTTCCGATGGGGGGGCCTACGTTTGGTGCTCAGTTGAATTGAATCTTTTTTCTCCGGGCCGTCAGAATCAATAGTATCAAGGTATATACTGACTTTATTTCAATAGTATTTGTTGCACAGGACGCCCCGGGGGCCTCCTCGGCGGGGGTCCAGGTCGCGACCTCTG
>JAYVAS010000329.1:0-2972 GCA_043750895.1 Pseudomonadota bacterium | reverse complement strand
GCACCGGGTCGGTGGCGAGGAAGCGGGCGGTGCCAAGCGTGCGCTCGAGCATCACGCCCCCCGAGGGCGCCGCGCGGGCGGGGCGGTGGGGGCCTCGCTCGGGGTGGCGAGCCGGGCCTCGATGGAATCAAGCCGATCCCGAACCTCGACGCGCGCCTCGGCGGCGGCGATCCGTGCCTCCAGCGACGCGCGCTCGGCCGCAGCGAGGCGATCCTTGAGGTCGAGGAGGAGATCCTCCTGCTGCAGCAGCCGGTCTTCCAGCTGCGAGCAGACCTTCAGCAGCCGCACCATGTCGTCGCGCGTGGGTAGGTGCGCCTGCTCCAGCCAGGCGTCCATGGCCTTGGTGTACTGGCCGCGGGCCGCAGTGGCCTGCCCCATCCCTTGCCCGGCGGCGCCGAGAAAAGCCGGCGACTCCAAGACCTGGTCCCACCAGGAGGTCATGGCCTTCTCCCAGTGTTTGTACATCTCGGTGGCAGCGCGGTCGAATTCGGGAGTCGAGGTGGCCATGGGGGCATCCGGCGTCAGGGGGTGGCGTCAGGGGGTACCGACCGGGGGAGCGAGCGCCCCCGGTCGGTAGCGATGAATCAGGCCTCGGACTTCACCGCGAGGCTGTCCACCATCATCTTCGAGAGCGCCAGGGAGGTCGCGACCTGGGCCTCGAAGCCGGCCCGCGCCATGTCCAGCACGGCGGTGGTCTGGCCACCGACCCGCTGCATGTGCCCGGTCGCGAGGGTGATCATCTCCTTCTGCGCGGTGAGCGCCATCGCGGCGGCTTCGTGGATCTGGGTGCGGAAGGGGTTGTTGACAAATGCGTCCATGAGAGGCTCCAAGGGAGTGGGTTGAACTCCCCGAGTGTATGACCCATGCTGCAATGCGTCAATCGGTTTTTTGTGCATCACAGCAACCCGTGGATTCGCGGCGCGGGATAACCGGCCAGGTGCGCATCCTCCGCAAGTACGGCAACCGCCGCCTCTACGACACGACCGACTCGAAGTACGTCAACCTCGACGACCTCGCCGCCATCATCCGACGCGGGGAGGACATCCGCGTGGTCGACGCCTCCACCGAGGCCGATCTCACCCGCGAGGTCCTGCTCCAGGTGGTGCTCGACCTGCACGGCGGACTGGACTTCCTGCCCCCGGGGCTGCTGCGCCGCATCATTCGCGCCACCGGCGACGACCCCGCCCAGCGTCTGCTCCGGCAGCAGCTCACCAGCGCCCTGTCCCTGCTCCACGATCAGCTGGACCGTTGGGAGGCCGCGTTCGGGAACTGGATGGGCGCGCGACCCCCGCCGCCCGCCCCGACGCCACCGCCGCCGTCTGAGCGTGCGGCGCCTCCGGAGCCCACTTCGACGCCCCCCGCGGAGGCGCCCCGTCCCCCGACCGCGGACGACGATCTCGTGGCGCTGCGGGATCGGCTCGCACGGCTCGAAGCGCAGTTGAACCCGGGCAAAGCCCCGCCCGGAAAGCGCTGACCGCAGCAGCCCGCTAGACCAGCCGGTAGACGTCCACCAGCATGCCGCGCTCACCCTTGGTGTTGACGAACATCGCGTACCGTTCACGACGACGACGCACCCGCCCCACCTCGACCAGGCCGATCAAGGCGCGGTGCACCTGATCGATGCCGCGCCGCACGCGGGCGTTGGGCTCCTCCACCTCTCCGCCCAATGCATCGCGGACTTCCCCCGGCAACCGCTCGAAGATCTGCACCGTGGTGAACCCCCGCGAGAGCAGGATCCGGATGCGTTCCCGCGGCGTGCGCGGGGAGAGCGCCGCGACCACGTGCTCCGCCACGTCCATCAGCCGTACCGGGGGACGGTCGGGTCGATGCGCAACGACCAGGCGTCGATGCCCCCCCGCATGCTCATGGTGGTGAAGCCGCGCTGCTCGAGCATGATGGCGGCGTTGATCGAACGGATGCCGTGGTGACAGTAGACGAGCACCGGGCGTCTGGGGTCGAGATCATCCACGTGGTCGAGGAGCTCGGGCAGGGGCGCGAGCGTGGCGCCGGGCAGCCGCACGAGGTCCCACTCTTCCGGCTGACGGCAATCGAGCAGCTGGGGCGGCTCCGCCTGGGCGAGCAGGTCACGCGCTTCCTCGACCGAGACCTGGACCATGGCCTAGCAGGCTGCCCGGGGGGGCGAGCATGCGGCGGGAGGATTGTGCGGCATCCTGCTATACGCCCAGGTCGAGTACACCGCGGTTGCGGAGGCGCTTCAGGGCGTTGCGATACTCGGTCCGGGCCTGCTGGTAGCCGAAGCGACGGAGCGGTACGCCCTCCGGAACGTCCTCGGCGAAAGGCCAGGCCGAGGGGTCCGGGCGGTCGAAGGCCCAATTCGCGGATCCATCCGCGTAAACGTGAACGAATCCGGTGCTGTGCTCCAGCATCAACGCCACGGCGCGTGCTTCTGCCAAGGGATTCATTCAGGCTCCTCCGCGGGCCCTGTAATGCGGCGGGGTCCCCCCGTCACTCGGCCCGACCGACCACCTCGACGGGCCCCGAGACGTGGTCGTCCTCGTCCACGACCGTGAAGCGGAACGTGTAGGAGTCAGCGTCCTCACAAAGGATTCCGTCCGAGTCTTCGCGGAAGGTGGTGGTGCACCGCGCCGCGTCCCCGTCGCAGGCCAGAAGGTGGGTGACCACCTCCTCCCCGTCGCGGAGCGCCACGAGGGTACCGCCGCTGAGCGTGTCGGGACCCTGGGGATCGCTCACCGAGGCCGCAGCGTCCCAGTTGTAGTACTGGTCCCCGGTGGTGTGGAAGTAGCACCACGCGTCGGCGCCGAGGATGGTCGGCGTCTCCCCGTCGGTGACCCCGGCGGCGGTATCGGTGTCCGCCTCCCCCTCAGAAACTGCCTCCGTGACCGAATCCACCTTGGATCCGACACAACCGAGGGCGAGGAGCCCGGGGAACAGAAGAGAGCCCATGATCGAACTGTACCGCGGTATGATGACCGCGACGATGCGCTGGATTT
>JAYVAS010000328.1:0-5864 GCA_043750895.1 Pseudomonadota bacterium | reverse complement strand
TTCCGATCGAGGTCACCACCGCCCACCTCACGGTTCGCCTGCGCGCGCCCCTCGACGTCGCCCCCGGGGCGCTCCTCGCGGTGGCCGGGCCCATCGCGGCCGGGAAGTCCACGCTGCTGCGGGCGATCGCCGGCGAGGAGGCCGGGGTGCGCGGGATCGTGCGCCCGGCCGTGGCGTGGGTGCCGCAAGCCGCGCTGCTCCTGGCGCGGAGCCTGCGGGAGAACGTGTCGCTGGGCGGGGATCCGGCCGTCGAGCTCGCGGTCTCCGGCGCCTGCCTGGAGGAAGACCTGCGGCGGTTTCCCGCCGGGCTGGACACCGTGATCGGGGAGCGGGGCGTCACGCTCTCCGGGGGGCAGCAGCAGCGGGTACAGATCGCACGGGCGCTGGCGGCGCGGGCGCCGCTGCTGTTGTTCGACGACGCGACCAGCGCGTTGGACGCCGACACCGAGGCGCGGTTCTGGGCGGCCCTCCCGCGGGCTGACCGGGTGATCGTGGCGGTCACCCATCGCCCCGCCACGCTCGCCATGGCGGACGTCGTCCTCTACCTCCGCGACGGCGTCGAGGTGGCGCGCGGCCCCCACGGGTGGCTGCTCGAGAGCCAGCCGGCCTACCTGGCCGCCTACGGATCGCGATCTGCGAACGGAAGGGCTCCGGGACCAGCGGCGGCGGAATAGCCGGCGGGATGTCCGCCCAGAATGGACTGTTGCCCGCCGAGCGGCGCGTCGTGCTCATCCTCGGTGCGGTCCAGTTCGTCAACATCCTCGACTTCATGATGGTCATGCCGCTCGGGCCGGACTTCGCGCGGGATCTGGGCATTCCCGAGTCCTCGTTGGGCCTGATCGGGGGCAGCTACACGGCGGCCGCGGCGGTGGCCGGCCTGGCAGGGGCGACGATCCTCGACCGCTTCGACCGCCGTACCGCCCTCGCCGTGTCGATGGTGGGCCTGTTCGTGGGTACGGTCGCCGGGGCGTTCGCGACCGGCCTCGGTTCGCTGATCGCCGCGCGGGTGATCGCCGGGATGTGCGGCGGGCCGGCCACCGCCGTCGCCAACGCCATCCTCGCCGACGCCATCCCCCCCGAGCGCCGCGGTCGGGCGATGGGAGCGGTGATGGGCGCGTTCTCGGTGGCCTCGGTCTTTGGGGTGCCCTTCGGCTTGGAGGTCGCGCACCGGTGGGGTTGGCGGGCGCCGTTCTTCGCGGTCGCGGCCATGGGGGTGGTCGTGGCTGCGCTGGCGGTCTTCCTGCTGCCGCCGCTCACGGCCCACCTCGACAACCGCGCGGCGCCCCCGCCCCTACGGGACGTGGTGGCTCTCCCCGGCGCGTGGTTGGGCGGACTGGCAGCGGCGCTCCTGTTTGGGAGCGGTTTTCTGGTGATCCCCAACATCTCATCCTGGTTCCAGGGCAATCTCGGTGTGCCGCGGGACGACCTGGGCTGGCTCTACCTCGCGGGCGGCTCGGCCAGCTTCCTCTCGCTCCGCGTGCTCGGGCGCCTGGTGGACCGCTACGGCGCGTTCGGCGTCCTGGCCGGGAGCTCGGTGGTGGTGATCGGGGTGATGATCTTCTGCTTCGGCTACCCGGTGCACCTGCCGCCGTGGCTGTGGTTCGTGTTCTTCATGTGCGGCTCGTCGGGTCGGAACGTCGCCTGGCAGACGCTCGCCTCCAAGATCCCGTCGCCGGGGCTGCGCGCGCGGTTCATGTCTCTGCAGTCGGCGATCCAGCACGGCGCGTCCGCGGCAGCGGCGATGGTCTCGGCGTCGATCCTCACGTCTCGCCCGGGGGGAGGGTTGGACGGCATGGTACCCCTGGTGGTGCTGTCGGTGTCGCTCAGCCTGTTGCTCGTCGCCGTGGTGGCCCGGCTGGAGGCCCTGGTGCGGCCGCGGGTGGTCAATCCGGTGGGGTAGCGGTTGTTGCGTCGCAACATGAGTGGTATGTTGCGACGCGACAAGGACTCCCATGCTCACCGCCGTGACCACGCCTGCGACCGTAGGGACCGTGACCAGCCGCGCCTGGTTCACCCTGCTGGTCCTCTGTCTCGTCTACCTCCTCAACTTCCTCGACCGGACCTTGATCTACGTGCTGTTCCCGCTGATCAAGGCGGAGCTGCACTTCTCGGATCTCGAGCTGGCGCTCCTCGGATCGACCTCGTTCGTGCTGTTCTACACCGCGCTCGGGGTGCCCTTCGGGCGGCTCGCGGACCGGGTCTCCCGGCGGACGATGATCGCGGCGGGCCTGTTCACCTGGAGCGTGTTCTCGGGCCTCACGGCGTTCGCGGACAGCTTCTGGGGGCTCTTCGCGTGTCGGCTGATGGTGGGGGTCGGCGAGGCCACCCTCGGCCCCGCGGCGATGTCGTTGCTCTCGGACCTGTTTCCGGCGTCCCGACGGGCCACGGTCCAGTCGGTGTACTCGGCGGGCATCCCGCTCGGCGCGGCCGCCGCGTTCTTCCTCGGCTCCCACATCGGGGCCGAGTGGGGCTGGCGGGCGGCGTTCCAGCTCCTCGGCTTTCCCGGGGTCGCCTTCGCGGCGGTGGTGATGGCGCTGCCGGATCCGGCGCGCGGCGCGACCGAGACCGCCGCCCCCGCGGCCACCGCGCTCGTCCCGCTCCACCGGGATGGCGCGTTCCTGCGGTTGATCTCGGCCTACGCGGTGTTCGCCGTGGCGGCGAACAGCCTGTCGATCTGGGTCCCCAGCCTGCTCGGACGGGCCCGCGGCGTCCCGCTGGAGACCCTCGGGAACCTCGGCGGCTTCGCGATGCTGGTGGGCGGCGGCCTGGGGACGCTGTTCGGGGGCTCGCTGGCGGACACCGCGCGCCGTCGTCACCCGGGGGGGCGCTTGTTCTTCACCGCCGGCCTCGCCGCGGTGTGCGTGCCGCTGTGGGGGATTTTGCTGTACAGCAGCAGCCTCGTCGTCCTGGTGCCGGTGTATACCCTGCTCGCCGGGTTCGGCCTCGCCTGGCTCGGACCAGCGGCCGCGGACGTCCATGACCGCGCCGGGCCGTCGCGCCGCGGGTTGGCCATCGCCGTCTACTTCCTGGTGGTCAACCTCGTCGGCTACGGCGCCGCGCCGCCGGTGATCGGCTGGATCTCCGACCGCCTCGGCGCCGCCGCCGACCCGTCGCGCCTCGCGACCGCGCTGCTCGTCGCCCCGCTGTGCTGTGCCGCAGCATCGCTGCTCTTGTACCGGGAGGGGCGCCGCAGGTAGTGTCGGGCCGAGGGCACCGCTCCCTCCGCCTACGGCGGGTCTCCGCCGAGCACATCTTCGATGCGGTACAGGCCGGCCGGGCGGCCGACCATCCACCGGGCCGCCGTGAGCGCCCCGAGCGCGAAGAGGCGACGGTCGCTGGCGACGTGGCCGAGGTTGAGACGCTCGCCTGGCCCGAAGAGGTAGACGGTGTGCTCACCGACGACGTCGCCGCCGCGGACGGCGTGCAGTCCGATCTCCCCGGGCTGGCGGAGGCCCGCATGGCCGTTGACGGGGGTGCCCAGGCCGTCGACCAGCCGCAGCGCGGTGCCGGAGGGTGCGTCCCGTTTGGCGTGATGGTGGAGCTCGACGACCTCGACCTCCCAACCCGGGAGGGCCCGCGCCGCGTCGCGCACGAGCCGGGCGAGGACGGCGACGCCGAGGGAGAAGTTCGGGGCGTGGAGGAGCGGCACGGCGGGAGATTCGACGGTGAGCCCGGTGGTCCCGGAGACGACCGGGCAGCGGGCGACCGACAAGAGCCGGCGCAGGCCGTCGGGGACGGAGAAGTCGACGATGACGTCCACGGCCGCGTGCTCGGCGGGGAGCGAACGCCCGTGGGTCCAGACGAGGGAGAGGTCTGGCGCGGCCTCGACCTCGGCGCACACGAGCCGGCCCATCCGGCCGCTCGCGCCGTGGACGCCGATCCGAATCAGGCGAGCCCCACCAGCAGGTCCGCCGGCGGTGCGGCGCCCGCGACCAGCGGGAGCCGGAGGCCTCCCTCACACAGCTCGAGCGCGGCGAGGATCTGCTTGCAAGGACCAGGGCTCGTCTCGGCGAAGAGGAACTTCACCACCGGGTACAAGCGCGCGTGGGTGAGGCGGGCGGCGCGGACGTCGCCGGCCTGCCAGGCGGTCCAGACGCGGGTGGTCAGCGCGGGTGCGACGTTGGACACCACCGAGATCACGCCGGACGCACCGACGGAGAGGGCGGGCATCCAGGTGAAGTCGTCCCCCGAGAGCACCGGGACCGCGCAGGCGCTCATGAGGTCCTGCACGTAGGTGAGGTCCCCGGTGGCTTCCTTGCAGGCCACCACCCCCGGGATGCTGCACAGCTCGCCCAGGAGCTCCGGCGCGAGCCGCTGCGCGGTGCGTCCGGGCACATGGTAGACGATGACCGGGAGGCCGACCTCGGCGGTGGCGCGCACGTGGGCGCGCAGGCCCGCGGCGGTGGGCTTGTTGTAGTAGGGGAGCACGAGGAGGGCCGCCGAGGCCCCGGCCCGCCGCGCCGCCTCGGTATTGGCCACCGTGGATCGGGTCACGTTGGTACCGACGCCCATGGTGACCGGGATGCGCCCCGCCACGACGTCGAGGGCGCTGTCCAGGAGCACCGCGCGCTCGCCGTCGTCGAGCGTCGGGGACTCGCCCGAGGTGCCCGCGACGACCACCCCCTGAACCCCGCCTTCCACCTGGCGGAGGAGGAGGGACTTCCAGCTGGGGAGGTCGAGCTCTCCCGCGGAGAACGGCGTCACCATGGCCGTGTGCACGCCCTGCCACATCCTAGAACTCCACGACGCCGAGGATCTGCCCCCCGAAGACCGTCTGGTCGAAGCCGCCGCCGAGGTCCGGGTCTTCGAACTCGCGGTACCAGGCGCCGGGCAGGAAGAGCGCCGCGGTGCCCTTGACCCACACGTGGGGGAAGGGGTCGTACCGGACCGAGAGGTCGAACTCGTTGCCGTAGCCGGTGCCGTCGCCTTCGCGGGCGGTCGGCACCTTGGCCAGCATGGCCGACGTCCAGTCCAGGCTGAGCTGTACGTCGGGACGGGCACGCCAGAGCAACGACGGCCGGAGGTAGAGGGCGTTGGACACGCCGTCCCCGGTGAGGGCGGCTTCGGTGGTGCGGCCCCCGTTGGTCTCGTTCGCGACGGTGGAGCTCAGCGTGGGGAGCGGCTCTTCGAAGAGGAAGAGGCCGACGTTGTGGTCCCGATCGAAGGTGAAGGTCTTGATGGTCTCGTCGTCGGGGTCGGCGTCGCCCGAAGCGAAGCCCCCCTCGAGCTTGATCGTGAAGGGGTCGGTCCGGAACGCGCCGGTCACGATTCCGCCGACGCCGAGCTGCTTCACGTCGTTGGCGCCGGTGTCGAGATCGCCGCCGCCCACTTCGACCACGGCTTCGAGGTCGATGTCCAGCTTGCCGAGCCGGGTGTGGGCCCAGAGATCGCCCGTGTACTGCTGCCACTGGTTGCCGGGCTGGTAGCGGTAGACGTTGAGCAGGCCGCCGGCGGTCGTCTCGTTCTGGTAGCCCAGGGCGAGGTTGATCGACTGCATGTCGTCCTTCGCGCCCAGGAAGCCCTCGTACTGCACGTCGTAGGCGGCGAGCATCCACACCTGGCCCAGGGTGCCGGTGAACTGCACGCGCGAGGCGGTGTCTCCCGCCTCGGAGTCCGCGTCGAGCCCGGGATTCCAGAGGATCCCGGTGCCCCACTCCATGGGCATGCGGCCGGCGGCGAAGCTGCCCTGGCCCTTGCCGTTGAAGTCGGCGTGGGCCTCGGCCCAGGCGCGGGTGGCCTGGATGCTGGCCGTCGAGCTAGCGACCCCGTCGGCGAAGGCGGTCGCCGTGGCCTCGCCCGTGGCCGGGTCCACCGTGGTGGCCGTGGCCGCGCCCCAGAGCGCGTACGGGAGCACGTCCAGCTGG
>JAYVAS010000327.1:0-5736 GCA_043750895.1 Pseudomonadota bacterium | reverse complement strand
CGCTCGAAGCTCCCGAACACCGCGCGGTGGATGACCACCGGGTGGTGGACGGCGTTGTCGGCCCCCACGTAGGTGAGGTCGAAGCGGAGCGGGTTCTGGTAGTCCACCTGGATGGTGGCGCACTGCCAGGCGCGGCCGAGCGCGTCGTAGACGTCGATGTCGATCTTCGGACCGTAGAACGCTCCGTCCCCGGCGTTGATCGTGTACTCGACGTCGTTCTTGCGCAGCGCACCTTCCAACGCCGCCTCGGCGGCGTCCCACATCGCGTCGTCGCCCATACGCTCGGCGGGGCGCGTCGAGAGCTTGGCCTTGAAGGACAGACCGAGGGGCTGGTAGACCCGCTCGACCAACGCCAGCAGCTTGTCGATCTCGTCGGGGAGCTGGCTCTCCATGCAGAAGAGGTGCCCGTCGTCCTGCGAGAACTGGCGCACGCGGGTGAGCCCGCCCAGCGCCCCGTGCACCTCGTCGCGGTGCAGCACGCCCTGGTCGTGGATGCGCAGCGGGAGCTCGCGGTAGCTGCGCTTGGTGGAGCCGAAGATGAGCATGTGGCACGGGCAGTTCATCGGCTTCAGCCCGAACGTCCGGCCTTCCACCTCACCTTCTTCCTGCTTGGTGAAGTGAAACATGTTGTCCCGGTAGTGCGCCCAGTGCCCCGACGTCTCGAACAGGGCCTTGTCGAACACCATCGGGGTGCGGACCGCCACGTAGCCGTCGCGCAGCAGCGCCGAGCGCATCGCTTCGGAGAGGATGTGCCAGAGCGTCTCGCCCTTGGGGAGCCAGAACGGCGCGCCCGGGGCGTACTCGTGGAACATGAACAGGCCCATCTGGGTGCCGACCTTGCGGTGGTCGCGCTTCTTGGCTTCCTCGAGGCGGTACAGGTACTGGTCGAGCGCCTCGCGCGTGGGCCAGACCGTGCCGTACACCCGCTGGAGCTGCGGATTCGCCGGGTCTCCGAGCCAATAGGCGCCGGAGACCTTCATCAGCTTCACGTGCTTCACGTTGCCGGTGCGGGGCACGTGGGGGCCGCCGCAGAGGTCGGTGAAGCCGCCCTGATCGTAGGTGGACAGGGGGCCGGTCAGCCGGCGGATGTGTTGGAGCTTGAAGGGCTGATCGGCGAAGATGACCTCCGCCTCCGCCTGGGTCACGATCGCCTTCTTGAACTCGCTGTTCCGCTTGGAGATCGCCTTCATCTCCGCTTCGATGGCGGAGAAGTCGCCCTCGGTGATGGGTCGGGACACGTCCACGTCGTAGTAGAAGCCGTCCTGCACCGGCGGACCGAACGCGAACTTCGCCCCCGGAAACACCTTGGCCAGGGCCTCGGCCATCACGTGGGCGGCGGAGTGCCGCAGCGCGTGCAGGCGGTAGCTCTCTTCGTCCGGGAACGCGTCCCGGCCCTTCTCGTGGTCTTCCACGGGTACCTCGCAAAGCGCGGGGCTAACGCGGCCGGGGGGGCGTCACCATGTCGGCACGTCGCCAGGCGTATCCGGTGGCCCCCCACGGGTTAGCGGAGCCGCACCCTCCGTCGAGCGGACTCCCCAACCCCCGAGAACGTACATGACCACCATGGAAATCGCCAACAAGCTCGTCGAACTGTGCCGCGTCGGAAAGAACGACGAGGCCGTGCAGACCCTGTTCAGCGCCGACGCGGTCAGCGTGGAGGCCGTGGCCATGCCCGGCGGCTCGGCCGTCGTCAGTGGGCTCGAGGGGATTCGCGGCAAGGGCAAGTGGTGGGTGGACAACCACATCGTCCACTCGGCGTCGGTCACCGGCCCCTGGCCCCACGGAGACATGTTCATCGTCGGCTTCCAGTACGACGTCACCAACAAGCCGTCCGGAGACCGGATGAAAATGGACGAGGTGGGGCTCTACACCATCAAGGACGGGAAGATCGTGCGCGAGGAGTTCTTCTACGCGACGTAGGGGGACCCAAGGGCCCGGAGGACGCAGTCACTTCCGGGGGGCTGCTCCGGGCTATACTTGGGCCGATGGCCGATCCCGCGACCCGACTGCACACCTACGCCGAATACCTCCTCGCCGAGGAGGGTTCGGCCGTCAAGCACGAATACTACCAGGGCCACCTGCTGGCGATGGCGGGGGGGACGGTGGAGCATTCTCTCCTGAAGACGAACCTCACCGGGCTGTTCGTGGCCGCGCTCCGCGGCCGCCCCTGCCGCGCCTTCGACGCCGACCTGCGTACGCGGGTCGAGGCCTCCGATCTGACCACCTACCCGGACCTCGCTGTCATCTGCGGGCCCATCGCGCGCTCCGCGATCGACCGGAACGCCCTGGTCAACCCCACCCTGCTCGTGGAGGTGCTCTCGCCCTCCACCGCGGTGTACGACCTGGGCGAGAAGTTCCGCCACTACACCGCCATCCCCTCGCTCCGCGCCTACCTCGTCGTCGACTCGAGCGCGGTGGGCGTGCACCTCTACGAGCGTGACGGGGACCGCTGGACGGTGCGCCTGTTCGGCGCGGGGGACGTCGTCCCCATCGGGTGCCTCGAGATCGACCTCGCGGTAGACGTGGTCTACGACGGATGGGCCGAGGTGGTGGCGGCCGAAGCCGCCGAGCGGCACGCGCCGTAAGGGTCGCGCTGGAATAGGCGGATGGCGTGCTTCCCCGTCCCCTCCAGATCGCGGTCGTGCTCACGGTCGGGGTCTTCGTGTCCGCGACCGTCGGGTACATGTGGATCGAAGGCTGGTCCCTGCTGGACTCGGTCTGGATGGTGCTGATCACCTTCACCACCATCGGCTACGGCGAGGTGCACCCGCTCTCGGATGCGGGGCGGCTGTTCACGATGGGGGTCATCGTGACCGGGGTCGGGATCGGCGCCTATGCCGCGAGCGCGTTCACCCAACTGCTCGTCGAAGGACGGCTCGGCACCCTGATCCGGGACCGCCGAAGGAGACTCCAGATGTCGCAGATCCGCGACCATTACATCGTCGTCGGCTACGGCCGTCTGGGCCAGGCGATCGCCAGCGAACTCTACGCGAGCGGCGTCCCCCTCTGCGTCATCGAGCGGGACCCGGTGAAGGTCGAGCGCGCCGAGGCAAGCCAGGGGTTTCCGGTCATCGTGGGGGACGGAGCGACCGACCACGTGTTGCGCCTCGCGGGCATCGAGCGCGCCAAGGGGCTTGCCGTGGCGGTCGACGCCACCGCCGAGGCCGTCTACGTCACCCTCTCCGCGCGCGAGCTGAACCCCAACCTGACCATCGTCACCCGGGTGGACGACGGTCCCGAAGCCACCAAGGCCACGCGCGCCGGGGCGTCCAGCACCGTGAGTCCGTACACGATGGGCGGCTGGCGGATGGCCCACGAGCTGGTCCGGCCGCACGCCACCAGCTTTCTCGATCTCCTGACCCTGGCCACCTACGGCGACGTCTTGTTGGAGGAGGTGCTGATCACCCCGACCAACCCGCGGGTGGGGGACGCGCTCTCCAGCCTCAACGTGGGCGAAGCCCACGGGGTCCTCGTGGTCGCCATCCGCCACGCCGATGGGACGATGCAGGCCACGCCCCGCGCCACGGAGCGCATCCGTGCCGGCGACGTGCTCATCCTCATCGGTCCGACCGAGGCCGTGCAGGCGTTGGAGAAGACCATCGGGTAGCGGGCACGACGGGGCGTACCGGTACGCAGCCGGACGCGCCCTACCCCTTCTTCCTCAGCGTCGGAAACAGGATCACGTCGCGGATCGACGCCGCGTCCGTCAGCAGCATCACCAGCCGGTCGATGCCCAGCCCCTCCCCCGCGGTGGGGGGCAGGCCGAAGCAGAGGGCGTCGATGTAGTCGGCGTCGAAGTGCATCGCCTCGTGGTCCCCCGCCGCCTTCTGGTTCACCTGGGCCTCGAAACGGCCGGCCTGGTCCACCGGGTCGTTCAGCTCGGTGAAGCCGTTGGCGATCTCCCGGCCGGCCGCGAACAGCTCGAAGCGGTCGGCGATCTCGGGTTCGTCGTCGTTCCGGCGCGCCAGCGGCGAGATCTCGACCGGGAAGCGGGTCACGAAGGTGGGGTGCACCAACGACTTCTCCACGTGGGCGTCGAACACCGCCTCCCACATCCGGCCCAGCGTGGCCGGGACCTTCTCCTCGGGGTGCCGCGCGGCCCACCAGGCCTGCAAGCCGGCGAGGTCCTGCGCACCCACCCCGGTGGCCTCCGCCACCAGCGTGTCGTAGCCCACCTGGCGGAACGGCCGGGCGAAGGAAATCTCCCGCTCCTGGTAGGTGATGGTCTCCGTGCCACACACCGCCACCACCAGCCCTGCCAGCAATTCCTCGGTCAAGGTCACCAGGTCCTTCCAGGTCGCGTAGGCCTGGTAGAACTCGAGCATCGTGAACTCGGGGTTGTGGGTGAGGTCGATGCCCTCGTTGCGAAAGTTGCGGTTGATCTCGTACACCCGCTCCAAGCCACCCACCACGAGGCGCTTCAGGTAGAGCTCGGGCGCGACCCGGAGGAACAACTCGCTGTCCAGCGCGTTGTGGTGGGTGATGAACGGCCGGGCGGTGGCGCCGCCGGGGATGGGGTGCATCATCGGGGTCTCGACCTCGATGTAGTCGCGGTCGTCGAAGAAGTGCCGGATGTACTGCACGATCTTGGATCGCTTGCGGAAGGTGTCTCGCGTCTCGTCGTTCACGAACAGGTCCACGTAGCGCTGCCGCTGCCGCAGCTCCGGGTCGCTCATGCCATGGAATTTGTCTGGCAACGACCGCACACACTTGGTGAGCAACACCAGGCTGGTCACGCTGAGCGACAGCTCGCCGGTGCGGGTACGCATCAGCGTGCCCTCGACGCCGACGATGTCGCCGAGATCGAGCTTCTTGAAGAGGGCGAACGCGGCGTCGCCCACGTTGTCCTTCTTCACGTAGATCTGGAGGCGGCCCTCGCGGTCGAGCATGCGCCCGAAGCCGGCCTTCCCCATGTCGTTCTTGAACAACAGCCGACCGGCGTACCGGAAGGCGCCGACCGACGGCAGCTCGGCGTCTTCCGTACCCTCGGCGGCCTTGCGGATCGCCTCCGAGGTGGACGGGGTGCCGAAGCCGGCCGGGTAGCAGGGCACGCCCTCGGCTTCGAGGGTGCGGACCTTGTGGAGGCGCTCTTCGTCGAACTCGTACATCGCGCGCGGCTAACCCACCGCCGGGCTATGGGCGCGCCGCGCCGGGCCCCCGTCGCCCGGAAGCCACTTTGCCCTTCGCCGACCTCTCCCTGATCGCACCCCTGCAACGGGCGCTCGCCGACGCCGGCTACACCGAACCCACGCCCATCCAGGCCCAGAGCATCCCCCCGCTCCTGGCCGGAAAGGACCTCTGCGGCACCGCGCAGACCGGCACCGGAAAAACGGCCGCCTTCGCGCTGCCCATCCTGCACCGCCTCGCGTCGGTGTCGGGGCGGGGCATCCGGGCGCTGGTCCTCGCGCCCACCCGGGAGCTGGCGGCCCAGATCGGCGAAGCGTTCGCCACCTATGCCCGCCACCTCCCCATCCTGCGCCGGGCAGTGGTGTACGGCGGAATGGGCATGCGCGAGCAGCGCCGCACGCTGAACGCCGGCGTGGACATCCTCATCGCCACCCCGGGGCGCCTGCTCGACCTGATGGGCCAGGGTCTGGTCCGGCTCGACTCCGTCGAGACCTTCGTGCTCGACGAGGCCGACCGTATGCTCGACATGGGCTTCATCAACGACGTGCGCAAGATCGCGAGCCGACTGCCGGCGAAACGGCAGACGGTGATGTTCTCGGCCACGCTCCC
>JAYVAS010000326.1:0-3830 GCA_043750895.1 Pseudomonadota bacterium | reverse complement strand
CGCGCCAGGGCGCCGAGGCGGGCGGCGTTGGCGACGAGGCCTTCGGTGCGGAGGACGTGGTGGGTGGCGAGGACCGCCGCGCAGGCCAGCGGGCCGGCCCCGAAGGTGCTGCCCTGATCACCCGACTTGACCTTGGCCGCGATGGCGTCGTCCACCAGCGTCACCCCGAGCGGGAACCCGCCCGCGGCGCTCTTGGCCGAGGTGATCAGGTCGGCGCGGACGTCGTAGAGGTCGGCCGCGAAGTTCGCCCCCAGGCGGCCCCACCCGGTCTGCACCTCGTCGAGGATGAGGAGCGCGCCCACCCGATCGCACTCGGCGCGGAGGGCCCGCAGGAACTCCGGCGTCGCGGTCCGCATGCCCGCCAGGGACTGGATGGGCTCGATGATCACCGCGGCGACGTCGTCGGCCAGGGTGGGCACCTGCTCCCAGGGCGCAAACGTGGTGTGGCCGTACTCCGGCAGCGCGTAGGTGCGGTACTTCTCGTCCCAGGTCACCGCGAGCGCGCCCAGGGTGCGGCCGTGGAACCCCCCCTCGAAGGCGACGACCCGGGGCCGCCCCGTGTGGTGACGGGCGAGCTTGAGCGCGACCTCGGTGGCCTCGGCGCCGGAGTTGGACAAGAACACCCGCGACAGGTTGGCCGGGGCGAACTCCACGATGGCCCGGCAGGCCGCCGTACGCACCGGGCAGTGCACGACGTTGGAGTAGAAGACGAGCCGCTCGGCCTGCTCGGCGACCACCTGCCGCCACACCGGGTGGCAATGCCCGACCAGCGCGACGGCGTGGCCCCCGTAGAAGTCCCAATAGACGCGGCCCTCCGCGTCCCACACCCGCGACCCCTCGCCGCGCACCAGCGTGAGCGGCAGCTTGGCGTAGCTGGCGAGCTGGTAGTCGGCCTCGGCCCCGGGGTCCCCGATGAGCGTGTCGAGCAGGCTCATACGGCCGGCCCCGGCGCGGTGAGACCGAGGTCCATCGGCCAGCCCATGGCGAGGTTCAGGTTGGCAATCGCCTGGGAGCCGGCGCCGCGACACAGGTTGTCGATGGCGCAGAAGACCACCGCCCCGTCCGGATCGTCGGGCGAGGCCACGACCGCGAGGTCGGCGCGAGGGGTGCCGAGCACGTGGAGCAGCTCGGGGGGACGGGGCGACACCCGCACCAGCGGGTTGTCGGCGTAGAACTCACGATAGGCCGCCAGCGTCGCCCCGGGCAGGGGGATGGTGACCAGGATTCCCCGACGGATCGGCGCGGAGATGGGCACGAAGTCGAGCACGAAGCTCCCGCCGATCGCCTGGACCACCTCGGGCACGTGCTGGTGGGTGAGCACCTTGTAGGGGCGGAGGTTCTCGGCCCGCATCGGGTGGTGGGTCCCGTCGGCGGCGACGGCGCCGCTCCCGGTCGAGCCGGTGAGGCCCACCGCGTGCACCCGCGCGGGCAACTGACCCGCCATCGGCAGCAGGGCCAGCGCGAGCGCGGTCGCGAAACAGCCCGGATTGGCGATGCGGGTCTGGCCGTGCAGGCGCTCCACCCCCAGCTCGGGCAGCCCGTACGCCCACGGTTCGTGGGCGCGGGGGAAGCTGTAGGCGCGGCTGTGGGCCGGCTCGGGGAGCCGGTGGTCCCCCGAGAGGTCGATGACGATCCGGTGCGTCAGCGTCGGCGCCAGCTTGGCCGCCTCCCCGTGCGGGAGGCAGAGGAACAGGACGTCCGCGTCGGGGATGGCAGTGGTGATCTGGACGTCGCAGCCGTACAACGCGGGCCAGACGTCGCCCACGCGCTTCCCCGCCATCTGACGGGAGGTGGCCCCCACCAGCTCGAGCGACGGATGCTGGAGGCACCAGCGGAGGGTCTCGGCCCCGGTGTACCCGGTGGCTCCGACCACGACGACACGCAGACGCTCACTCATCACGAAACCCCAACGCGCGGGCCACGGTGGCCGCGAGCAAGTCCCCGTGGGTGCGGGCGTTCACCGCCGGAACCCCCAGGGAGTCGACGAAACGCCGGCCTACCGCGTTGTCGGTGGTCGGCCCCGAGATGACGGTGAGCGGGAGCCCCAGGTCCTTGCGGAAAAACTCCGCCGAGCCCCACGCGCCCACCGGGTCGTTGGCGCAGAGCACGTGGGCCTTTCCGGGGGCCATCAGGTCGGCGGCGCGGAGGATCTCCACCACGCCGTACTCCCCCATGATGCCGTCCCCCAGCTCGATGACCAGGCAGTCGAGCTTGACGCCGTGCTGCGGCTCGTTCAGCGCCCGGATCAGGCCCCGCGCGACCGGGAGGCTGGTCTCGGGGCGGGTGGAGACGATGCCGGCGTCGGTGAAGGACAGCGCGCGCCGGGCGCCCACGTCTTCCATCTTCAGCGTGTCGCGGCGGAGCGACACGCCGGTCAGCTTCGCGGCGCCGACGTTCAGGCCCCGACGGGACAACCCGCGGATGATCTCGCACGCGGCGTAGGTCTTACCCGCGTTCATGCAGGTGCCGCTGATGTAGACGATGGGGATGGTGTCGGTGTCGGGGAGGATGTCCGCCAACGGGAGCGCGCCGGTGCGGATCGAGCAGGGAACCCCACGCCGCTCGCCGAGGTGGGGAAACGACAACACCTGACCCAACACTTCGGCGCGGCAGGGCGGCCCCACATCGGGGTTGGCGCTGTTGCAGAGGCCGATGACCCCACCCAGGTTGAGCAGATGCAGGATGTCGCCCGGCTTGATCGAGGTGGGGACGGTGCCGGTGTAGCCGTGCAGCGCCCGGCGTTCGCCGAGCACGCCGGCGATGACGTCGCCCTCGTTCACGGTCGCCATGCGGCCGTGGATGTCCTCGATCTCGTTGTAGACCTGCTTCCGATCGAGGGCGCGGACCGCCACCACCGAGCCCTCCACCGCGGCGACGGTGGCCGAGAGGGTGACGTCGCGGGGGAGCTTCGCGTTGCGCGTCGCCGAGGCGATCTTGTTGAGGCGGACCTTCACGACCCCGCCTCGACCCGACGCCGGGCCCGCTCGGCGAGCACGCCCTGCAGGCCGTACACCGCGGCGAAGCCGCGCGCGTCGGAGTTGGACCACAGCGCGTTCTCCTCGCCGTACTTGCCCGCCGCGTCGTCCATCAGCGACCACGGGGAGCGGACGCCCAGCACGTCCACGCGGCCCCGTTCGAGGTGGACCCGCACCTCGCCCGTCACCCGCTGCTGGCTGGAGTCGAGGAAGGCCTCCACGTCGCGCATGACCGGGTCGAAGAACTGGCCCTCGTGCAGCATCATCCCGTAGAAGGCTCCCAGTTGGTCCTTCTGCATCTGCTGCCAGCGCGTCAGCACCAGCTTCTCGAGCTCGCGGTGGGCGTCGAGCAGGATCGCGGCGGCCGGCGCTTCGAAGGCGACCCGCCCCTTGATGCCGAGGATCGTGTCCCCGAGGTGCATGCCGCGCCCCACCCCATGGGCAGCGCCCAGGGTGTTGAGGCGCTCGACGGTGTCGATGCCCCCGTCGGGCAGGCCGGCGATGAACGGCAGGGTGATCGTGACCCCCTCCGCGGGGGCGGCTCCCGGCGCCGTCGTCGTCGCCCAGGCGTGGTCGGGCAGCGCGAGCCAGGCGTCGTGGGTCTCCTTGCCGCCGATGGTCACCCCCCAGATGCCGTGGTTGATCGAGTAGTCCCGCCGATCGGCGGAGATGGGGAAGCCGTGCGCGGCGAGGAAGTCGGCCGACTGGGCGCGGGTGATCCGCTCGTCGCGGATGGGCGTGAGGATGTGCGCGCCGGGGAGCAGCGTGCGGATCGCCACGTCGAAGCGGATCTGGTCGTTGCCGGCCCCGGTCGATCCGTGCGCGACGGCGTCGGCGGCCAGCGCGCGTGCCTGC
>JAYVAS010000325.1:0-3548 GCA_043750895.1 Pseudomonadota bacterium | reverse complement strand
TCGACGGTCTGCTCCCGCGCCCGTTCGGCCGCGACCAGCGCCAGCGTGCGCGTCGCGAGCGCGTCGGGGGGCGACACGTCGGCGAGGCCGCCGAAGCGGGCGTCCAGCTCGGCGTCGGTCAACTGCCCTCCAGGAGTTCACGCAGCCGGGCGCGGGCCCGGGACACCCGCGCGCGGGCGTTGTCCGGCGTGACGGCCAATGCGGCCGCGAGCTCGTTGTGGTCGAGGCCGTGCACGACGCCGAGCAGGAACGCCTCGCGGAGCGGCTCCGCCAGCTCGGCCATGGCGCGCTCGAGCATCACGCGCTCGGCGGGATGATCGTGGGAGGGGACGACGATGTCCTCGGCGGTGAGCGTCTCGCGGCGCCGTTCGGTCTGGCGCGCGCGGTCTCGGACGGCGTTGGTGGCGATCCGGTACAGCCAGCTGCGGAATGAGGCGTCCTCACCCGACCAGGTGCCGCGGGCGCGGTGCACCTTGAGGAACGTCTCCTGGAACACGTCGGAGGCGGCCTCGCGGTCTCGGGTCATGCGGAGGATGAACCCGTACAGCGGCGCGCGGTGCCGATCGAAGAGGACGCTGTACGCCTCCGCGCTTCCTTGCTGGACCAGGTTCATCAGCTCCTCGTCGGAAGGCGGTTGGGCCACCCGATACTCCGGACCTGACTACGCTGTCGGCGCGTCGGATGTGACACCGCGGCGTAGCGCCAGCGTCGTCACCCCGAGGCCCAACAAGGTGAGGGCCCAGGGGAAGAAGGCTCCCCAGGTCCGGTAGGGCGTGTCGAGCGCCACCAGCGGCACGTCGAGCACCTCCGCGGCCTCGGTGCCGAACGGGTGGGCGTGCGTGATCGCCCCGTCCGGGGTGATGAGCATGGAGATGCCCGTGTAGGCGATGCGCACCATCGGGCGACCCAACTCCATGGCGTGCATCGCCGACAACATGGCGTGCTGGTGCGGGGCGGAGGTGTCCCCGAACCAGCCGTCGTTGGTGATGTTCACGATCAGGTCGACGTCGTCCGGGGTCAGCCGGCGCATCTGGTGCTCGAGGATCGCCTCGTAGCAGATCGGCGTCGTGAAGTGGACCGGGCCGCGCTCGGTCGCGAGCTCGAAGACCGTCGCCCGCGAGCCGGGCTGGAAGTGCCCGACCCCGGAGATCAGCTCGTCCAGCAGGTTGAAGGGGGGAGGGAGGTACTCGCCGAAGGGCAGGGGCACCATCTTGTCGTAGCGCCCGGTGATCGCGCCGGTGTTGGAGAAGAAGTAGGCCGAGTTCCAGTGCACGCGCTTGCGGGCGTCGAGCGGGTCGGGTTCGGTGGTGCCGCCGCCGAGCAGCAGGTGGAAGCCCCCCTCTCGGGCCAGGTCGGCGAGGATCGGCTCGACCCGCGCGTCGGTCGGGTTGTAGCCGATGGAGCCTTCGGGCCAGATCACCATCGCCGGGGACTGGTCAGCCACCTTGGCGGTGAGCGCGATCCAACTGTCGAGGACCTTCTTCCCGCGGTCCTGGATCCGGTCCAACATCGTGACGCCCTGCTGCAGCAGGCTGATGCGCACGCGCGGCGCGGCCGCCATCTGCGCCTCCACCGCGTCGTGGCGCCACACCCCGAAGCCCAGGTTGCCCACCCAAAGGGCGGCGATGACCACTGCGGGCTTCCACGGCAAGCTGCGCCCGGTGCGGCGGGCGTCGATCAGCGACGCGACGGCGCAGTTGGTGGCGAGCACCAACCAGGACAGGAAGGTCGCGCCGAACACCGACGCGGACTGCCAGGTGTAGGGGTTGCGGTACTGGCCGACACCCTGGAAGTACGGGAACAGGGAGGGCGCGATCCACTCCGAGGCCACCCAGACCGCGGGGAAGAGGAACACCCACGCGTCTCCGAAACGGCGTCGGACCGGGCCCACCAGGCCGATCGCGACCCCGTAGGGGATGGAGAAGGCCAGGGAGAAGATGAGGAGGATGACGACGGCGAGCGGGAAGGGGATGTTCGAGAAGGTGGTGATGGTGTCCAACAACCAGAAGAACAGGCCGAAGGTCGCGCTGATACCGGACACCCACCCGAGCCGGAAGTTGCGGGTGCGGTCGAGGCCGTCGCGGGAGAGGGCGATTCCGAGGGCCACGACCACGGACATCACGCCGATCACGTGGACGTTGCCGACGACCGCGAAGATGCTCGCGAGCAACAGGTAGAGCGCCACCCCGAGCGACACTCGGACGGCGCGGCCGCGCCCGGGGCGACGGGGGCCTTCTTGCGTGTCGAGCACACACAGGAGGGGCACGAAGGTGAACCAGTGCAGCCAATCCCAGCCGATGGGCGGTGAGACCAGGACCAGCAGGAGCCCCGAGACGACGGCGGCGAGCCACGGAAGCAGCGCCATCAGGCCCAACGAGGGGGGCGGCGCTCGAAGAACGCCTGGATTCCTTCGGCAGGCTCTCCGCTGGTGAGCGCGGCGATGCCGCCGCGGGTCTCCACCGCCAGGGCTTCGGCGAGGCCGAGGTCCGGAGCGGTGCGCACCACGTTGAGCGCCATCCGGACGGCCGTGGGACCATTGGTGGCGACCTGGGCTGCGGCGGCGAGCGCGGCCGCGAGCGCGGTGCCGGGGGCGACCACGCGCTCGACCACGCCGAGTTGGAACGCCTCCTCGCCGCTGATCCGCCGCCCGGTGCAGATCAGGTCGATCGCGCGGCCGGTTCCGATCAGGCGGGTCAGGCGGACGCAGCCGCCGAGGTCGGGGATCATGCCGGCGTGGACCTCCGGGAGGGCGATCACGGCGTCGGAGGCGGCGATGCGGACGTCACACGCCAGCGCCAGCTCGAGCCCGCCGCCGATGCACGCCCCTTCGATCGCGGCGAAGGTGGGCACGTCGAGGTCGGCGAGGGCCTGCACGCAGCCCTTGAGGTCCTCGATCACCGAGCGGGCCGCCCGCTCGTCTCCGTTCATCATCGCCGGGCCGACCCGGGCGATGAGCGGGTTGTCGGGCGACAGGTCCATCCCGGAGCTGAAGTGGCCGTCACTCCCGGTCAGCACCACGGCGCGGACGTCGGAGATCTGATCGACCGCGTCGCGAAGGCTGATCCAGTCGTCCAGGGTGAGGGCGTTGCGGCGGCCGCCGCGGGTGATGGTGACGACCGCGGTGGTGTCTAGCAGGGAAACGAGAGCCGGCATGGCGCGGCTTTATCGCGTGCGCCATGGGCGTGCGGCGCCAGGACGGACCACTCAAGACCGACGATCAGGCGGCGGCGACCTCGGCGCGGAGCCCGTCGAAGTCGTAGCCGGTCCATGCGAGCTCGGGGGCGCAGACGCGCTCCACCAGCTCGCGCATCGGGTCCGTGTACCAGGCGCGGTGGTCGCGTTGGGGCGGGGTGGGGCCGCGACGGGGCTGGATGCCCAGCGGGGCGGTCAGCCGCTGCAGGCCGTCGTCCAGGTGTTCGGCGTGCAGCAGCTGGTCGAGGGGGCAGCTGCCGTCCTCGTCGAAGAGGGACGCGAAGAGCCCTCCGTCCGGCTGCGGGTCGTCGGCCCACCGCTGGAGGAAGGACAAGAAGGACCGGCGATCGCGGGGG
>JAYVAS010000324.1:0-3921 GCA_043750895.1 Pseudomonadota bacterium | reverse complement strand
CCTGTTGGCGTGGACCCCTCTCGCCGTCAGCTGCTCGCGCTCGTGGCCGCCGCCGCCGCGGTCCTGCTCGTGGCCGACGACGCCGAGGCTGCGGCCGTGGCGTCGCCCTTCGATGCCCACGACACCCGCATCCTCGCCCTGATCCTCGAGGCGATCCTGGGCCCCGACGGACCCCGATCGGACGCGCTCGAGGCCATCCCCGCGACGGTGGCCCTCCTCGCACCCGACAAGCAGGCGCTCGTCGCCCAGCTCCCCGGGCTGCTCGACCAGGGCTCCCGCTTCCTGGTACCGACGTGGTCGGCCTGGTCCGACCTCGACCCGGCCGACCGGGTGGCCGCACTCGAGGACTGGTCCACGTCGTCGATCGCGCTTCGACGCCAGATCTTCGTGAGCCTGCGCCAACTGCTCCTGTTCCACGTGTTCTCCGACCCCGCCACCTGGGGGGACTCCGGGTACGCCGGTCCCTGGCTCGGACGGGTCGACCTCCCCGTCCATCCCCCACGCTTCGGAGAGCCCTCGTGATCACCGAAGGCTCGACCCTCACCAGCCCCCTCGCGGTCAAAGCCAAGGTCTGCATCGTGGGCAGCGGAGCTGGAGGGGCGCTGGTGGCGATGCGCCTGGCCAACGCCGGTCACGACGTGGTGGTGCTGGAGGCCGGCCCGTGGGTGAGCGCAGGTCGGATGAACCAGCGCGAACGCGACATGATGCGGCTGCTCTACTACGAGAGCGGGCTGCGCACGACCGAGGACGGCGGCATGGGGGTGCTGCACGGGCGCGCCCTCGGCGGCAGCACGGTGGTGAACTACCTCGACTGCTTCCGGACCCCGGACCGCCTGCTCGACCTCTGGGTCTCCGAGCGCGGTCTCCCCGAGCTGACGCCCGAGAAGATGGCGCCACGCTTCGACCACATCTTCGAGACGCTCCACGTCCACAAGCTGGATCCGAGCCAGCTCAACCCCAACAACACGAAGCTGATGCAGGGGGCCACGGCGCTCGGGTGGAAGGGCGACACCTTCCATCGGAACGCCAACCAGTGCTACGGCTCGGGCTTCTGCGACCTGGGCTGCGCCTACAACGCCAAGCAGTCTGCGGCGATCACCTACATCCCGCTGGCCACCGCCAAGGGTGCCCGCGTCTACACCGAGTGCCGGGCCGAGCGGGTCACCTATGCCAACGGCCGGGCCACGGGCGTGGAGGGGATGTGCCTCGACGCCGAGCGGCGCCCCACCGTGCCCTTCCGCGTGGACGCGGATCTCGTGGTCATCTCCGGCGGCTCCATCGAGACCCCGTTCCTGCTGCTGAGGTCGGGGACGCCGGACCGCTCCGGGCAGCTCGGTCACAACCTGCACCTGCACCCGGGTACGCCGGTGCTCGGCTGGTTCAAGGGCGAGCGCATCGCCGCCTACGAGGGCATCAAGCAGGGGTACTACATCAGCGAGTACTCGTGGGTCCTCGAGGGGCACGAGGTGGACGCGCTGATCGAGGGCGTCGCCGCCCCGCCGGGCCTGTCCTCGACCGCGTTCTCCGGCTTCGGTCCCGCGTTCATGGACACGCTCCACCACTTCAACGAGTACGCCGTGGGCGGTGTGCTGCTCCGCGACCACGGGAACGGGCGCGTGGAAGCCGGCCCCGGACGTCCCAAGGTCACCTACACTCTCTCGCCGGACGACGGGCAACGCCTGCAGCGGACCATCGCCGCCACCGCCGAGGCCTTCCTCGCCGCGGGCGCGGACTGCGCCATCACCGGCCACAACCCCGCCGTGGTGCTGCGGTCGGGCAAGGACTTCGCCCAGATCTACGATGCGCCCGTCGGCCCGAACCAGACGGCCCTGTTCTCCTTCCACCAGATGGGCACGGCGCGGATGGGCGGGCGCCGTGATCGCGACGTCGTCGATCCCACCGGACGCCTCTGGGATGTGCCCAACGTCTACGTCGCCGACGCGAGCGTGTTTCCGACCGCGAGCGGCGTGAACCCTCAGATCACCGTGTACGCGCTCGCGGACGTGGTCGCCGACGGAATCCTTTCCGCGCTGGGGTGACGGTGACCCCGCCCGGGGCTACGCTGGTGCCGAGAGGGTGTTCGATGGCTTCGGGTGTTGGTGCCAACATCGTCGATCTGGCGGTCACCATCGAGTTGGAGTGCGCAGGCCTGTACGAGGCGTACGCACGCTGCTTCGCGGGGAAGGACGAGATCGTCTACTTCTGGCGGTTGTACGCCGAGGCCGAGCGCTACCACGCCGCCACGATCCGCATCCACCAGGCCAGCTTCGACGCGGTGCCCACCGCAACCGACATCATCCCGGAAGAAGCCCAGCAGTTCCTGGATCAGCTCAAGAAGCACCGCGCCGACGCCGAGCACAAGATCCCCTCCATCGTCGAGGCCCTCCGGGTCGCGCGTTGGGTCGAGGACAGCAGCGCCGACATGCACGCGCGCGCGCAGTTCTTCAAGAACCACCCGCAGCTCACCGAGCTCTTCGCCCGGATGGCCGAAGAGGATCGCGCCCATCGCGACGTGCTGACCAGCGCCGAAGAGAAGTTCGCGCCCGCCCCCTGAGGGATGGTCGAGGAGGTTCGCGAAGCGGGCGGTTCGCGTTTTCGGGGATGCCGAAACGACGCTGCCTCGCCCCCGCTCGAGATCGAGGGGAGCGAGGCAGGGCCGCTGCCGTCAGCAGCGAATCAGGCCAGGATCTTCTGGAGCTGCATCGCGAGCCCGACGTTCCCCTTGACCTTCAGCTTCTGCATCATGAAGAGCTGCATGGCGACACCGGGGTTGTCGAGGAGCTTCTCCCAGTCTTCCTTGGCGACCGTGATCGTGACCCCGGGGTTCTCGAGGACCCCCTCGGTGACGGCGCCCGGCGGATTGGTGAGATCCAGCGACCAGGTACCGGCCCCGGTGATCTCGAACTGGAAGCTCGCCTTCACCGTGGAGGCGAGGGTGGGATTGTCCACGATCTTCTTGGGAAGAAAGGTCTCGAAGAATTCCTTGGTGTCGGCCACCGCTACTCCTGAATGGCCGTCCGCCCTATCGCCTTCGGCGTGGCCCCGCCAACCGATCGACCCACCGCGCAATCGGGGTCCGCGGCCCCATGCGCACGTCGTCCCACTGGTCGTCCAGGTGCCGCTGTAGCGCCAACAGACGCCGATGTTCGCCGTCGATCCCGCCGACCCAACGTTCGGTCCAGCGCCCCCCGAAGCGGGCGACGAGCAGCGCGGCGAACTCGGGCACGGTGAGCCGTTCCACGCCGCGAAGCGTACGAATCTCCCCCGAACCCGACAGGCGCCACGCGGCGCGCGCGCCGTCTTCGACCGCGAGGGGCCAGAGCTCAGGAAGCCCCCGAGGGACACGGGCGACCCTCTCTTCCCGCAGCGCGCGCACCCAGGGCCCGACACACCCGTCTTCGCCGGAGACCAACGGCCCGTACCCGAGCACCGTGGTTCGGCCCATGCGCTGCAGCGTGGGCGGCTCCACGCTGCCGCCGGCTGCGGGCACGCAGGCGGTGACGGCGCGCGCCCCTCCGAGCCAGGCGGCGCGGACCAGCTCGGGCACGACGGTGCCCCACAGCGCCGCTGACACATCCGCGGGGCCCGGGGCGAGGGCGACGAACACCGCCGCGCCGCCCACCCCCGGGAGCACCCCCCCCGCGTCGTAGCGGCACCACAGGCCCGCGTGGGTCCGGCTGGTGCGGGAGTACACCCTCACCCGGGCGCCGCCGTCGGCAGCGACCCGCGCGATCGCCCCGCCGAGCACACCGCCACCGAAGATGACCGCGTCGCTCATCGGAGGCGACGAAGGGCGTCGTCGGCCGGCTCTCCCTGTACGGCGAACAGTCCCAGCCTGCCTTCGTTCCAGCCATGCCAGTCGGACCCGCCGGTGATCCCGAGCTTGTGCTTCGCGGCCGCCCGCTTGAGCCCGTTGCGGGT
>JAYVAS010000323.1:0-4350 GCA_043750895.1 Pseudomonadota bacterium | reverse complement strand
TCGGTCTCCACGTGCTCGAAGAGGTAGCCCACCAGCTCGTCGAGCTCCTGCGGCGCCTCGGGGGGGCGCTTGCAGCCGACCAACACCACCACGACGATCGGGGCCCAACGCAACATCGTGCGATCGTAGGCGACAGTTGACGACTCCGCAACCGCCGCGGCCGAGAAACTCGGGCACGGAGGCGACGCACCGTCGTCGCCTACCGCGGGTAGGGGATCGAGATCTCCAGCCCGTCGTGGTCGGAGAGGCGGAGGTCGCCGCGCTCGATGGCGACGTGGCGGACCTGGGTGTTGGGATGCCGACGGACAAACACGCCGTTGACGCCCACGCGGTCGTAGCGGGCGCCCGCGTCCCAGGGGCGCGCCTCCCGCTGCTTGAACAAGCACCCGAAGAAGGAGCCGCCCTCCGAGTCGCAGAGCCCGGGCCGGAACCAGTGGAACTCGATTCCGGTACGGTCTTCGAAGCGGGCGAGGGTGTCGGTGTCGACCCGCGCGGCGGAGGCGATCCGTTCGTGGTGACGGGTGGGGGACCGCGGGGTGAACCGGTCGAGGAGGTTGAGATCGCCGGTGAGCAGGGTCGGGTGTTCGGGGCGACCGAGGTCGTCGGCGAGGTCATCGAACTGCCCGGCACGCCCACGCCGCGGGCCGCCGGCGCCGCGCTCGGGGTGGGCGGCGTAGCTGGCCTGGGTGTGGCTCCAGACGAGGCGGGAGCCGTCGACCGTCACCTCGGCCCACCCCTTGTGGTAGCGGGCGAGACGGGCGACGAAGCCCTCGACGAGGGTGGTGGGCTCGGCGCGGAAGCGGCGTCCGGCCGTCGGGTCGACCGTACGCAGCGGTCCTTCGGTACGGTTGCGCACCCCCAGGACCAGCCCCCCGGGCGGTCGGTCGCCGCCGGCCGGCGACCAGCGGTAGGTGCCGGAGAGGCCGTCGCCGGTCTGGGAGTAGAGGCACCAGCCCGGGAGCGCGGGGAGGAGGTCCTCCGTCATGCGGGCTTCGGAGAGGAGCAGCAGGTCGACCCCGCGGCCCCCGCCGTCCAGCCACCCGGCGAGGAGCGCGGCACGTTCGGTACGGTGCGCCCCGGTGACGATGAACTTGAGGTTCTGCGCGAGGGCCGTCACCTCGCCGTCGCCGTCGTGGAGTCGGGGGGCGTCCGGGCACGCGGCCCGCGCGAAGGTCACGAAGAACGATAGGACCGCGAACCACATGGGTACACCGTACCCGCACCTTCGGTCGAAGGCGTCACGACTGTGTAACGGTCAGTTGCCCCTCGTCAAATGACCGAGGCAGGGCGTCGTTCGAACGCGCTACGCCCTCTCGAAGACAGCGGCTGCCCCCTCACGGTCGCCCTTTGCGGGCCGACTACGGGGGCAGGGTCCGCAGGCTGCCGGCCTCGCCGGCCGGCGCGCTCGCAGCGCTCGCGCCGCCTGCTCCCCCGCAGCCTCGTCCTCGATTCGGGCTACGCCCTCTCGAAGACAGCGGCCGCCCCCTCACGGTCGCCCTTTGCGGGCGACCTCCGGGGGCGGGGTCCGGTCACTCGGCGCCTTGCCGGCGCCGCGGCTCGCAGCGCTCGCCGACGCTCCCTCCCCCGCGGCGCGGTCTACGCGCGCGCTTACGCGCGCTCGAAGACCGCTGCCGCGCCCATTCCCCCCCCGATGCACATGCTGACGACGCCGTACCGCGAGCCGCGCCGGCCCATCTCGTGCAGCAGCGTCGCCGTGAGCTTGGCCCCCGTGCACCCAAGCGGATGCCCGAGCGCGATGGCCCCGCCGTTGACGTTCAGGCGGTCCGCGGGGATGCCGAGCTCGCGCGCGCAGTACACGGCCTGGGCCGCGAACGCCTCGTTGAGCTCGAACAGATCGACGTCGGAGACCCGAATCCCGGCCTTCTCCAGCGCCTTGGGGATGGCCGCGACCGGCCCGATGCCCATGATCTCGGGCGGCACGCCCGCCACCTGGTAGGCGCGCAGCACGCCGAGGATCGGCAGGCCGAGCCGCTCGGCGGAGTCCCGGCTGGCGATGAGCACCGCCGCCGCGCCGTCGCTGGTCTGGGAGGAGTTGCCGGCCGTGGCCGTGCCGTCCTGCTTGAACGCCGGCTTGAGCTTGGCGAGCCCCTCGAGAGAGGTGTCGGCCCGCGGGCCCTCGTCCACCGAGAACGTGACGTCCCGCCAGCCGCCATCCCCGTACACGCGGGTCTGGATGGGGATGATCTCGTCGACGAAGCGGCCGGCCGCGATGGCGCTGATCGCCTTCTGGTGCGAAGCGTAGGCGAACGCGTCCTGATCGAGACGGGACACCGAGAAGCGGCTGGCCACGTTCTCGGCGGTGATGCCCATCGGCGTGTAGGCTTCGGGCCGGCGGGCCATGAGCCCGGGATGCGGCGAGGGCTTCTGGCCCCCCATCGCGATCTGGCTCATGCTCTCGACGCCACCCGCCATCACCACGTCCTGCCACCCGGCCGTGATGGCCGAAGCGCCCTGGGCGAGCGCCTGCAGACCCGAGGAGCAGAAACGGTTGATGGTCACCGCCGAAACCGAGTCCGGCAACCCAGCCAGGAACGCGCTGATCCGGGCGACGTTCATACCCTGCTCGGCTTCCGGCATGGCGCTGCCGATGACCACATCGTCCAGCTTCGCCGGATCGAGGGACGGCACGCGGGCCATGAGGCCCTTCATGACCTGACCGAGGAGCTCGTCGGGGCGGGTGTCCTTGAGGGTCCCGCGCCCGCTCCTGCCGACCGCGGAGCGGACCGCGGCACAGACGACAACTTCACGCATGGAAACCTCCGTTAGTTACGAAGCGGCTTGCCCTTCTCGAGCATGTGCTGGATGCGGGCGATGGTCTCAGGGTTGCCACAGAGCGAGAGGAACGCCTCCCGCTCCAGGTCCAGGATGTCCTGCTCGGTGCGCACGCCGCCGGAGGCGATGTCGCCCCCGGTCATGACGTAGGCGAGCTTCCGCCCGACCACCGCGTCGTACGCCGTCGCGTAGCCGCCCTGCTGCATCTGGTAGAGGAAGAGCTCGATCGCCGCGCGCCCCTGCGGGCCGGGGAGCCGGAAGCTCTTGGGGCGACCGGGCTTGTACCCTCCCGCCACGAGCCCGAGCGCGACACGCTTGGCGTCCCCCACGAGGGCGTCGGGGTCGGTGGTGATCCGGTCGGTCGGGCGCAGGAAGCCGAAATCGCGGGCCTCCTCGCAGGAGACCGCCACCTTCGCGGTGGCCACGTACTCGAAGGCCTTCTGCACGAAGGGATTGGGGTCGTAGGCGGTGCCCGGCGGGATGTCGCCCAGGTAGCGCGCGAGCAGCTCTTTGCAGCCGCCCCCCGCGGGAATGAGCCCCACACCCACTTCGACGAGGCCGGCGTAGAGCTCACCGGCGCCCTGGGTGGCCGCCGAGTGCATCGTCACCTCGACGCCGCCGCCGAGGGTGAGGCCCCACGGCGCGGTCACGACCGGCTTCTCGCTGAACTTCGCCCGCATGAGCGTGTCCTGCATGCCTTTGACCGAGGCCTCGAGCTGGGCCCAGTCGCCCTGCATGGCCATGATCATGATCATGAACAGGTTGGCGCCGGCACAGAAGGCGTTGCCCCCCTGGTTCGCGACCACCAGCGCGTCGAACTTCCCGGCGTCGCAGAGGTCGAGGGCCTGCTGGTAGGAACGGAAGATGTCCTCGTCCAGCGCGTTGAGCTTGGAGTGGAACTCGAGCCCGAGGATGCCGTCCCCGAGGTCCAGCAGCGACGCGCTGGCGTTCCGGTCGAGCTCGCCGCCTCGCGCCCGGACGTCGTCGAGGAAGAGCTGCCCTTTCCCCTGCGGAACCGGCTTCACGGCACGGTCCCAGTAGGTGCGCTCGCCCGAGACCCGCTCGTAGAACGAGGTCCGGCCGCTCGCGAGCATCTGCTTGACCCACGCCGGCACGACGCGGCCTTCGGCCTCCATCCGCTCCACCGTGGCGGCGACGCCGAGCGTGTCCCAGGACTCGAAGGGCCCCTGCTCCCAGCCGAACCCCCACCGCATGGCGCGGTCGATGTTCACCACGTCGTCCGCGACCTCGCCCACCCGGTTGGCGGCGTAGATCAGCACGTCGGCGGTGACCTTCCACACGAACTGCCCGGCCTTGTCGGGGGAGTTGGTGACGATCTTCGCCGACTCGGCCGAGGTCTCGGCCTTCCGCGCGGCGCCGATGGCGTCGAAGCGCACCTTCTCCTGGGCGCGGTACTCCATGGTCGTCGGATCCAGGGTGAGGATCTCGGACTTACCGGCGTCAGACTTCACTTTCTTGTAGAAGCCGGCCCCCGACTTCTCGCCCAGGGCGCCCTTCTCGATCATCGCGCGGATGAACGCCGGGACCACGAACTCT
>JAYVAS010000322.1:0-3636 GCA_043750895.1 Pseudomonadota bacterium | reverse complement strand
ACGGGTTCAATCAGTACTTCGTGATGGGAGACAAGAGTGGCGATGGTCCGGCGCTCTTCGCCAACTACTCCAACGGGGTGAAAACGCAGCGAGACTCTTGGGCCTTCAGCCCTTCCAGAGTCGGCGTCGGTGCCCAGATGCAGAGCATGATCAACGCCTATAACTCGGAGGTAGCCAGATTTGACGCCTCGCATCCTGGGCTTCTGAAGGCCCGGCGAGAGGCGCTAATGGAAACCTTCCTCGACAACGATCCCAACAAGATCAATTGGACGCGAGCCCTGCGAAACGACGCTGCAAGGGGCGTGCGGTTGTCCTTCGAACCCGGCCGAGTCATGCGGAGCCTTTACCGGCCGTTCTCGCCGGCCTGGCTGTACTTCGACCGAAAGCTGAACGAGATGGTGTACCAGATGCCCCGCCTCTTTCCGCACTCGGGAGCCGAGAATCGTGCGATCAACGTGTCCGCTCTGGATGGCGGGGCTTTCTCAGTGCTGATGAGCGACATGGTGCCGAGCAAGTTCGTCGGCGAAGCGATCGGGCAGTGGTTTCCTCTCTACCTCTACGACGCTCTGCCGGTCGCCGAGGGCACGAACGCCTCCGGGGACTCGCCCACCCTCTTCGTCCGCGAGCCCGCCCCCGCCGCCTACACCGCCCTCGCGTCCGACACGCCCGTCCGCCGCGATGGCATCACCGACGCCGGTCTCGCCCACTTTCAGAGCGCGTACCCAGGCGAGGACATCACCAAGGAGGACCTCTTCTACTACGTATACGGCGTGCTCCACTCTCCCGAGTACCGTGAGCGCTACGCCGACAACCTCGGAAAGGAGCTCCCGCGCATCCCCAAGGCCCCGACCGCCGAGGCGTTCTGGGCGTTCAGCAAGGCCGGCCGTGAGCTCGGCGAGCTGCACGTCGGCTACGAAGCAGTGCCCGAATACCCGGCGCGCATCGAGGGCATCGCGAAGCCAACCCCCGCCCAGCTCCGCGTGGAGGGCATGAAGTTCGGCAAGGGCAAGGACAAGACGGTCATCCGCTACAACGCCTTCTTCACCGTCCGCGACATCCCCCTCTCCGCCTACGAGTACGTCGTGAACGGCAAGTCGGCCATCGAGTGGGTCATGGAGCGCCAGGCCGTCACCACCGACAAGGCGAGCGGCATCGTGAAGGACGCGAACGCCTGGGCCATCGAGACCGTCGGCGACCCGCGCTACCCGCTCTCCCTGCTCCTGCGCGTGGTCACCGTCAGCCTCGAGACGAACAGGATCGTGGCCGCACTTCCGCCTCTCGGGGTTGAGGGGGAGTGAGGGCCCAGCCTCCTCCCTCGACGCTCACGCCTTCCACCACCGCTCCGGGATCTCCATCCCCGCGTTGATGTAGTCCTGGTCGGTGTAGTGCCGGGAGTCCTCCTCCCACTGGTGCCACTCGGCCTTCGACGCGAATTGGCGCGGCTGCCCCAACGGGTACGTGACGGTGACGCCGTCCGGGCGCGGCACGCCGAAGGTGACCTTGACGCCGTTCTCGTAGATGACGGTGATCGGGCTGTCGGAGGGGATGTCCTGCGACGAGCCTGGCGGGGGGAGGGGCATCTCGGTGTACACCTAACCGTGGGACCCACACGAAGGCTCAGGTTGTGGGTGCCAGCGGTGGCGAGCAGGACGTCACGGTTCACTGCCGGCGGGTCACCCCACCCGATCCCACAGCCCGTGCGCCACCAGCTCGATCCGCCCCAGGCGGGCCAGCCAGGCGCACGTCACCCCCGCCCGGAACTCGGTGATGCCCACCAGGAGACCGACATCCCGCGTCGTGATCGGGCCCCGCACCTCGACCACGCGCCGCACGAGCACCTCGTCGGGGACCGGCTTCTTGCTGGTGAGGTGCTCCCGGCACCGGGCCGCGATCGCGGCGATGAGCCGGTCATCGGCCTGCTCGGCGACCGCGCCGATCCAGCACTCCTCCAGCTCGACGCCGTCCAGGGAGAGCCTGTAGACCGCGCCGAGGCCCACTTGGCGGCGGGCCAGGTTCGGCCCGTGACGAAGCTGGCGGCCGGAGTCCACGTCGCTCCATAACCGGACGTCGGCGGACGGCAGCGGCGGCGTTCACCTCCGACAGCGCCCGGGCGCCGTCTCGGGCCGGACGAGTTGGAGCTCCCAGGCCAACGACTCGACCGCGTTTTGCACCGCCCGGAGGTCCGCCAACGTCCCGGCGACGAAGCGTCGGTCGGAGCCCGCGGGACGCTCCTCGCGCGCCCCTATCCGCAGAATCCGGCGGCCGGGAGGGGGTGGCGGTGGGGCCGAGCTAACGGATGAGGCAGATCAGCCCCCCCCTTCCCGTGACGATCCCGTGATGGAGCACCCATACGCTCTCGGCCCATGAGCGCCCTCCATCCCGCCCAGGTCGTCCGCCCCGCGAACGTCGCCCGCAACCTGTTGCACTTCGGGTCGGGCATCACCGCCCTGCTGGTGCTTCAGCTCGCCCCCAACCGGGGCTGGGTGATGGCTATGGGGGCAGCGTTCTTCGCGCTTGCCTGGACCCTGGAGTACACCCGCCGGCAAAGCGGTCAGTGGAACAACGTCCTCATGCGGATCCTCGGCCCGTTCGCCCACGCCCACGAGCGGACCCAGGTGAACTCGGCCACCTGGTACTCCACCGCCCTCTTCGTCATCGCGCTCTTCGGCAACCTCATGGCCGCGTCGGTGGCGGTGATGGTGCTCGGGGCCGCGGATCCGGTGGCCGCACAGGTGGGGCAGCGCTGGGGAAAGGTCCGGCTCACCGCCAACCGTACCCTCGAAGGCACGCTGGCCTTCTTCGTCACCGGCACCGCGATCGCGGGGGCGACGCTGCTGGTCTGCTACCCAAGCCTGACCGGCGTGGAGACGGTGCTCTTCTCGCTGGTGGCCGGCCTGGCCGGCGCGGTCGCCGAGCTGGTGTCCCGCCGGGTCGACGACAACCTGTCGATCCCGCTCGCCACCACCGCCGCGGTGATGGCCGCGACGCTCCTGGTCCGCTGAAGCGACCCGTCTACGGGCCAGTGCCCAAGACCCAGGCTTCCCCGTCGGTGGAGCCCGCCAGGACCAGACGGCCGCCGTCCGCGGCGGATTGGGCGTAGCCGAGATCCCCCGACGGCCCGACGAGCCACTCGGGTGATCCGAAGGTGACCCCGCCGTCGACGCTGCGGGCCCACCACGAAGCAGCCCCCTGCTCGGCGGTGACGGCGACCTCCCCCGCCCGGGTCGCGACCGTGGGGCTGGACGTCGAAGTCTCGCCGAGGACGTCGCGCTCGGACGACCAGGTCCGGCCGAAGTCGGCGCTGGTCGAGAGCCAGGTACGACCGTCCATCGACGCGTCGGCCCAGACGGCGAGGAGCGTGCCACCGACCTCGCCGAGCCGCGGTCCCTCCATCGGGCAGATCATGAGCGACCCCTCGGTGGTGGAGACCGCGGCCGCGTCGCCGTCGGGGAGGATGGAGACCCAGTGCTCGCGCAGGTTTTCGTCGTTGTTCCGGAACGCGACGAGGAGGTCCCCCGACGTCGCCGCGTAGAGGTCGTTGGGGCAGCACTCGCACGGGACCCCGGGGACCGTGGCGTCCACCGGCTCGACGCGCCACCCCGTCGACGCGCGGGCGATCACCATCGCGCCGGTGGG
>JAYVAS010000321.1:0-2866 GCA_043750895.1 Pseudomonadota bacterium | reverse complement strand
CTCGGTGGGTGCGTCGTCGGCCCAGGTGCCGAAGGTGGCGAAGCCGTCCTCCACCTCGGCGTGGAAGTAGACCGGGAAGCCCTGCCCGGTGAAGCCCCCCGCGTTGATCATCCAGCCGGAGACCGTCCCGGCGGCGGCGTCCACGTGGACCTCGCCGCCGTAGCTGACCCCGCCCAGCACGTGCTCGAGGTCGAAGACCAGGACCGGGTCGGCGGTCGCCGGCCACGCGTACCGGTGCACCCCGACGCGGGCGGACGCCGTCAGCTCGGCCGAGATGCCGTTGCCCAGGGTGACCGCGTAGTAGCCGACCGCCGCCTGCTCGTCGTCGTGGGAGAAGGCCGTGCGCCAGGCGTCGGGGTCGGTGTAGCTCGGGTCCATCCCGTCGAGGGGCATGACGAGGATGTTGCCGTAGTCGGGCACCCCGGTGCCGTGCATGTGGGTGTGGGAGAACCCGTCCACGTGCGTGTCGTCCCAGTAGTAGCCAGCACAGTGGTAGGGGTCGAAGGCGCCCCAGTCCAGCGCCGTGTCCGGCCCCAGCTTGACCATCCCGAACGGGACGGTGGCCGCCGGGGTGGAGGAGCCCACGAGGAACCCCACGCCGCCGGTGCCGATGAACGGATCGACCACCGCCACGGCATCGACGGGAGGCGAGGGATCGCCGGTGTCGAGCGCGGGAGGAGTGCACGCGAGCAAGAGGGAGAGCACCGCAGCGCCTTATCCGGAACCGGGCGCGGGCGTGGGCTTGCCCCCTCACCCGCCCTTCGGGCCGCCCTCTCCCGGGGGAGAGGGGAGGATGGAGGCGCTAGGGGGCGATCCACTCCAACTCGATGTGGTACGGCTCGTCGTCGGTGCCGAGGTAGCCGAGCGCGACGAGGTAGTACTGCACCTCCGGCTCCAGCGGAACGATGAGCGTGCACACCTCGGGGTCGGCGCCGGTCAGGCAGTAGCTCGAGGAGAACGAGCTGAAGTAGTCGATGACGCCGTAGGGGTCGTAGTTGCCCCAGATCCCGAAGTCGATGTCCGCGGTGGTGTCGGGCCAGCTGGCCACCATCGAGACGTACATCGGCTCAGGCACGGTGAACGCGAAGACGTCGGAGTCGTTCGCGTCCCAGCCGCTGCCGCCGCTCGACATGTCCGACGAGCCGTCCACGATGTCGACGTAACCGAGCCCGGACAGCATCCCGATGTCCTGCACCACGAGGTTGTCGAGGATCAGCGTGTAGTCGGCGGCGTTGATGTCCCCGTTGGTGACGTCCGGGAGCGTCTCGGTGAGGGTCTGGCCGATGACCTTGGGGAACACCGCGTCCAGGACGATGACCTCGGGGACGATCGCGCGCTCGCCGGGAGCGGCGACCTCGATCGAGACCGCCGAGTACAAGGAGCCCGCCGACGGGCTCTTGTTCAGGCTCTGGATGGTCCCGCCGGTCAGGTAGAGGGTGGTGAGCGCCTCGTCGATCTCGGGGGGGGTCGTGTTCGGCCCGGTGTCGGCGGTGTCCACGGGCGCCGAGACGACGCTCCGGAGGTATGCAATCGAGTAGAAGCCCGTCCACGTCAGCGTGTCGGCGTCCCACTGCCACAGCCCGGCCGTGGCGCCGCCGACGGGGTTCGACGCGACGGCCGGATCCCCCTCCGTGTAGGCGCCGATCTTCACGGCGTCCCCGCTGGGGGCCGAACCCGAGTAGATCACCTGGTAGGCGACCGGATCCTGCGCAGTGGTGTTGACGACGCCGCCGACCTCCACGAGGTAGTCCCCGCCGGCCGCGACGTCGAAGCTGGTGGTCCACGCGCCGGCATTGCCGTCGGTGAGGCCCTCCGCGATCAGCCCGCCGCCTTCGCCGTCGTACAGGCCCGCGTCGTAGACGCGGATCCGGTAGACGATCGCGTCAACGTACACGGGACCGGTGGTGGCTGAGTCGGTGCCGCCCGTCGTCGTCGTCGTGTCGCCCGAGTCGGTGCCGCCCGTCGTCGTCGTGCCCGAGTCCGTGCCACCCGTCGTCGTGGTGCCCGAGTCGGTGCCGCCGGTGGTGGTGGTGGAGGTGGTGGTCGTGTCCGTCGTGGCGGCGGCGGAGGGACCTCCCGCTCCGCCCGGGAGCGAGAAGCTCAGCGAGAACGTGCCCTCCGCGACGGGAGAGAACGCGTACCAGTCGGGGTCACCGTACTCGGCGCCGACGCCGGTGGGGGTGAAGCTCGAGGTGTCTCCCGAGGCCACGATGGCGCGGTAGGTGAGCGAGGTGGCGCCCTCGGGGCCGACCCCGAACGCCGAGCCGGCGCTGTCGTTGTCGACCGAGCGGTTTTCCTCTTCGGTGTAGGTCGCGGGAGGGATGGTCACCGTCCCCTCGAGGACCGACTTGTCCAGCCCCCCCTCGGGGGCCTGGCAACCGGCCAGCGCGAGGCTCTCGATGGCGAGCAGAGTCAGGAGGTTGCGGTTCATTAGAACTCTCCCCGAAGGCCGAGCTGGAAGTAACGAGGATTCTGACGGGTGGTGGGCCGGCCGAACAGCGCGTAGCCGTCGTTCCCGGTGTACGAGCCATCCCCGGTGGTGTTGCCGTAGGTGCTGTCCACCCCGGTCACGGTGCGGTCGTTGAACGCGTTGAAGAGCTCGGCCGTGATGTCCCACGTGGTGGGGCCGGCCGCGATGGTGAGCCCGGTCTTCAAGTCGAGGCGCGAGTAGGCCGGCAACCGGTACGTGCCGTCGATCGTGTCCACGTGGTTCGTCCAGGCGTCGTAGTAGGCGTTGTAGTAGTCGGGCCGGTAGGGCGTGCCGCTCTCGATGTGGTAGTTCCACCCCAGGATGTAGCCGAGCTGCACCGCCTCCGAGACCTGCAGGGCGTGCGGATCGCGGAAGGTGCCGAGGAGCTTGAAGTTG
>JAYVAS010000320.1:0-2295 GCA_043750895.1 Pseudomonadota bacterium | reverse complement strand
GTGGCACCAGAGCTTCCCCGAGATGCACACCCCGGTCTGCACCTCGTCGACGATGAAGGCGGCGCCGTGGGCGTGCGCGAGCGCCTGCACGCCGCGGTAGAACGCGGCGCTGGCGTGGCGGTCCCCGCCTTCGGACTGCACGGGCTCGACGATCACCCCGGCCACCCGGTTGGGGTAGGCCGCGAGCACCTCTTCGAGGCGGGCGAGGGACGCGGCCTCCAGCCGGGCGTTCTCTTCGACGTGCTGTTCGAGCGGCCACCGGTTGGCCGGGAAGGGGACCTGGGGCCAGGGAAAGGCGGGGAGATCGGCCTTGTGGATGAGCTTCGAGTGGGTGGCGGTCATCGGACCCAGGCCACGACCGTGGAAGGCACCCGAGAACGACACGATCACCGCGTCGGTGCCGACGTTGTCCATGATGCGCGTCTGGGTATCGGCGGCGAGCTGGAGTGGATTGGCCGGTTCGCCCGCCGCGGCGCGTCGGCGTTCGCCATGGACGATGAACGCCGCCTTGAGCGCGGCCTCCACGCCCTCGCCGCCCGCGTCCACGCAGAAGATCTTCGCCATGCCCCGGGGGGCATAGGTGGCCTCCAGCGCCGACATGAAGTCGAACCACGTCTCGGTGGTCAGGAAGGGGGTCGACGTGGGGTTGACCGCGGCGCGGGCGAACGCGTCCGAGCGGGCGACGGCGAGCAGGCGCGGGTGGTTGTACCCGAGCGCGCCCAGGGCGAACGAGGCCGACATGTCGAGGAAGACGTTGCCGTCGATGTCGACGAGCGAGGTGCCGAGGCTCCGCGCGTCGTCGACCACCATCGATCGGTAGATCGCCTGCATGTCGAAGGTGCCCCGCTGCATGGCGGCGCGGGCGCGCGGCCCGGGGAGCTCGGTGTGTACCACTCGCGACGGGCCTACTGGACGCATGGGCTGGGCCTCTCGCCGCCCTGTATCGTTGTGGCCCTTCCGTTGCCGCCCCTCCTGCGGTACCGTGGTGCGGCACCGGAGACAACATGCTGTGGTTGTGCGGAATCGGGCTGGCCGCGGATGTGTGGGTGGGCGGCGGAGTGTCGGGGGGCGTCACCTTCGATCCGGCCGGGCTCTCTTACCCCCCTGCCCAGGCGGAGATCGACCTGCGGGTGGCGACCGACCTGCTCTACCTCCAGGTCGACGCTGACGTGCACTTCGACCTCAACGTCCCCGGGGTGGCCGCGTACCCGTTGCCGCCCGAGTGGGCCTCGCTGCAGATCGGCCGCGAGACCTACCACCTGAAGGTGGGCGTGAACAACCCGGCGATCGGCGTCCAGGCGTGGGACGAGTGGGACAACTACCTGCCGACCGTCAGCCAGTCCTGGGCCTTCCAGCCGGCGCAGATCGTCGGCCTCGAACCCGGGATGACCTTCGAAGACGGGGGAGAGGTGTTCGTATGGGGGGGCTACGACCTCGCCTGGTTCGCGCCGAACGTCGGCGCCGGGTACGCGAGCGAGCAGGACGCGTGGTCCACCTGGTCGGGGGTCTACGCGTACCCGACCCTGGACTGTGGCACCGCGACTCCGGGCACCTACGTGGGGGCCGTCGGCGCCTTCGAGGTGTACCCGTCCGACGCGCTGTGGCTCACGGTCGACGGGACCGGGGGGCTGGCCTGTGGGACCCAGTTCGTGAGCGGGCAGCTGATCGTCAACGTGGTGCCGGAGGCGATCGTCGCCCCCGCGGCGCGGATCGAGGCCACGTACGACCCCGACGCGTTCGGCACCGGGAACAACTGGGCGGTGAGCGTAGGCGCGCGGTCCTTCCCGGTGGACTGGCTGTGGGTGGCGGTGGAGGGCAAGGCGATGTTCGTGGGCGACACGATGACCCCCTCGGTCACGTTGATGGTCGGCGCGCGGCGTCCGGAGCCCGAAGGCGGATCGGCGGTCTACGAGGAGGAGGAGGAGTGATGCGGCGCTGGCTCTCCGCCCTCGACCCGGTGATGGCCGGGGACGTGTTCGCGGGCGGGCACGACGTCGAGTCCGGGCCCCCCGAGCGGGTGTTCGAGGATCCCCAGCACGAGACCTCGAAGTCGTTCCTGGTGCAGGCCGGGAGGTGACGCGCCCCGAGGCGCCCTCGGCAACGCACCGACGGGCTCCGCCGCGCTTGCGTTCACCCGGCTTCTCCAGTACCCTTGGAGTATTGGAGGCTTTATGCCCACGGTTCCTGTCCGCGTGCTGTCGCTCCTTGTGTTTGGTGGGTTCTCCGCCCCCGCCTGGGCCGCCTGTGGCGACGGCACGGTCGACGGGAGCGAGTCCTGTGACGACGACAACACCG
>JAYVAS010000319.1:0-13377 GCA_043750895.1 Pseudomonadota bacterium | reverse complement strand
GCGGCGTCCCTGGCGCTGACCACGGCGGCGACCGTCTGGGCGTGCGCGCCCAGGCGGCGGAGGTCGAGCAGGTTCTCCAGCAGGTACCGGCGCTCGGTGGGGCCCAGGCAGGAGAACGCCCGGCGGAGCAGCGGCAGCACGTCCCGGAAACGATCGGCCGGGATGGCCTGCAGGAACTGGTCGAGCGCGGACACCACGGGGCGCGCGCGGCACAGCACCAGGGCGTTCACGTCGAGGAAGCCTTCGAGGAAGGCGGCGCCATCGCGGGGGTCACCGCCCGAGAGCCGGAAGCCGATGCGGTCGGCGAGGGCGTCGTCCCCGAGCTCGCCGGCGAGGTAGAGCAGCCCGGTGGCGAGCCCCGCGCAGCCGGGATGCACGGCAGACGCGGCGGAGAGCGTCTCCAGCAGCGCGAGCCAGGCGGCGCGGTCCACGTGGACCTGTCCCATCGCGATCTCGTGGAGGGTCCGGAGCGCGGCCCGCACCGGGGCCATCGCGGCATCGTCCCCCACGCAGGCCGAAGGCGCCCGCGACACGGCGCGGTCGAAGGTCTTGGTGCACAGCGCCAGCAGGGTCTCTTCCCCGGCCACCGCCGACCGCGAGGACCCGAAGCTGACCAGCCCCGAGAGGGCCCGGCAGGCGCTCGCCAGGGAGGGCAGATCGTCGTCGAGGGCGGCGCGGTCCTCACAGGCGGCGAGGGCGTCCGCGGTGACGAGCGGGAGCGCGCACACCACCGATTCGAGGAGGATCGCGGCGCTGGCCCCGGTGGTGGCGGCGTTGCCGAGGCGCTCCCGGAGCATCCGACCGGCCACCTCGACGAGGCTGTCCCCGTGCACGATCCGCTCCACCAGGGCCACGTCGGTGGAGGGGGTCCACTGGGCCTCCCACGTCTCCCGGGCGCGGGTCAGGGCGTCGACGCCGCCGGCCTCCTGGTCGGCCCCTACCGATTGGGTCACCCCCACGAACGAGGCGTAGGGGACGTCGGCCACCCGCAGCCGGTGCAGGAACACGCTGCTCGCCACCTGGACCGGCTCCTGCAGGCGCAGGATGAAGCGCTCCAGCTCGTCCTGGCGGGGCAGTCGGCGGTGGTCTACCTCCCGCCAGAACTCCTCCTGGAGCGAGTTGCGTCCCACCTTGGCGGCGACCTTGCCCACCGCGCGGCCCAGCACCGTCCGCCACAAGAAGGTGTCGACCGGCAGGGCGTCGCCGCGGGTCAGGGTGGCGATCGCCGCCTCGCGTACCTCGTCGAGCCCCGGCGCAGACTTGCCACGCAAATCGGCGAGCATCGTGGCGAGCCGCGACGCTTCGATCACGTCGGCCAGCGAGGCGCTCCAGCCGCGCAGTCGCAGCTCGCCCGCGAACTCGACCAGCACTTCCAGGGATGCCCGGGGAAAGTCGCACCCGGCGTCGTGGGCGCGCTGGTAGTAGCGGGGTGCGCGGTTGCCGGCGCCGTAGCCGGTCTGCTCGGCGAGCCGGGTGAAGCTGTAGGGGATCACCGTCACCGCCGTCGGTACCGGGGCGGCGAAGGACGCCACCGTCGCCATGTCCACGTCGCCGACGATCATCGCCGCGATGTGGGCGGCCCCGGCCACCAGCACCACGCGATCGGCGGGCACCCCGGACGCCAGGACCCGCTCCACGTGGGCCCACATCCACGCGTCCCGGGCGCGGTGCCAGGCGCCGCGAGGCCCGGGGCGGTCGCGGACGAGGTCCGCCCAGGCGACCAGGGCCCGACGAAAGGCGTCGGGTTGGTAGGCGGGTGCTTCGAAGCTGGCCTCCCAGAACTCCTCGAAGCTGCGGTGGCCGGTGGGCGCGAGCACGCTGGCGTGCGGGTCGGGGCGCTCGTCGGCGGACGGAGGCGTCTCGGGCTCGGGGGGCGCCGTGGCCAGCACCCGGGTGGTGGGCAGGTCGACGAAGTGGGCGCGCGCGCCGTTCCGGGCCGCCCACGCGAGGGCCGCGTACTCGGGCGAGTAGCTCGCGAAGGGCCACAGGGCGCTCTGGGGGGCGCCCTCGGTGCGGTAGCCGAGGAGGGCCACCGGAGGCACCGTCTCCCCGTCGACCAGGATGGGGATCAGGGGATCGGCGTCCTCCGGTCCCTCCACCAGCACCACCTCCGGGCGGACCTCGTCGAGGAGCGCGCGTAGCGTCGCGCTCGAGCGCGGGGAGTGGTGACGGATGGGGAAGAGGTGGATCACGCGCGCAGGTGCTTCTTGGCGGCGGCGGTGAACTCCTTCCAGGCTCCCGGCCGGGTCTTCGCGACCGTGTCGCAGTACTCCCGGATCAACTTCAGGTCCTCCGGGCCTTCCTTGGACAAGGCGCCGGCCAAAGACCGCGCCGCCTCCTCTCCGCCCACCACGCCGTCTCCGAAGCTCTGGGCGAGGATGCCGGCCGAGAACAGGACCGAGATCGCCTCCGCGGTGGAGAGCACCGCTCCCGGCGCCTTCACCTTGGTCTTGCCGTCCTTCGTCGCCCCGGCGCGCAGCTCCTGGAAGATGGTCACCAGCATGCGTGCGATCTCCTCCGGCGCCTCCTTGCCCACCTGGTAGTCGCTCCGCAGCTCGCTCTCCCGCTTCCGGACGATCGCGATCTCCTGCTCCAGATCCTCCACCACCGGGACGGTCACGAAGTTGAAGCGCCGCTTGAGCGCCGCCGACATCTCGTTCACCCCCCGGTCGCGGGTGTTCGCGGTGGCGATGATCGAGAAGCCACGCTGGGCGCGCACGTTCTCGCCCAGCTCCGGGATCGCGACGGTCTTCTCGGACAGGATGCTGATCAGCGCGTCCTGGATCTCGGCCGCCGTCCGGGTGATCTCCTCGAATCGCGCCAGCTTGCCGAGCTGCATGGCGCGGAGCACCGGCGAGGGCACCAGCGCTTTGTGGCTCGGCCCTTCGGAGAGCAGGAGCGCGTAGTTCCACCCGTACTTGATGTGCTCCTCGCTCGTGCCCGAGGTGCCCTGGACCACCAGCTCCGAGGTGCCGGAGATGGCGGCGGCGAGGTGCTCGGAGAGCCAGGACTTGGCGGTGCCGGGCTCGCCGGTGAGCATGAGCGCGCGGTCCGACGCCAGGGTGGCGATGGCCACCTGGATCAGCGCGGCGTCCCCGATGTACTTCGGGGTGATGGTCACCCCGCCCACGGGCTTCGCGGCGCCGAGGAGGTAGGTCTGGACCGACCGGGGCGTCATCCCCCAGCCGGGAGGGCGAGGGCCGGGATCGGCCGCGGCGAGGGCAGCGATCTCGGCGGCGTACTTGACCTCGGCGGGGAGGCGGATCTCGGACATCGGGGCTCCGGGCGCGTCGTCTTATCCGAACCGACGCGGGTCGGGCGCGTGGGTCCGGTCAACGCGGCCCGACCTGGCGGCGCGGAGGTCCCGTGGGTTGGCTCCTGGTCCTGATTCTGGCGGGCTGCGACACGTTCCGCGCCGCGGAGTCGACCGCCAGTGAACGCGATGGCGACACCGATGCCGACGGCGACACCGACAACAACGGGACCATCGACACCGGCACCGCCCTCCTCTGGTACGAGGCCCGGGTCCAGACCACCGACGGCGTGATGACCGGCGGGAGGTGGGGCACGATCTTCACCGACAGCGCCGACCCGGCGTCCTTCGACGATCCGCTATGCGAGAACGTCGGTACCTGGACCTGGGGCGGGGACGCACCGTCGGTGTGCCCCGACTGCGACTGGGCGTTCTACATCCTGACCACCGACACCGTCGCCGAGGGCCCGCGCTGCGCCGACTTCGGCCGCGTGGGCGGGGAGTGGGACGGCTTCGACCACTCCTGGGGGTTCTCGGAGCGCTACCTCTACCGCTACGCGGGCTACGAGATTCTGCTCGAGGACGTGTTCTGGTACTACTACGACGCGGGCGGGTACTGGCTGATCATGTCGTACAGCTACGGCGCCGGCGGCTATGGCCACCCCGGGGAGGACGCCACCGACGTGCTCGCCCGCTGGCGCTACGACGCCAGCTACAGCTACCTCCCGTAGCCGGTCCCCAAGACCCACCCGCCTTCGCCCGCGAACCGGTCGGCAAGCCGCGCGTGTAGCACAGGTGTTGGGCAATACGCCCGTCGGAGGTTTCCATGCGCCCTGCCTCGCTCGCGCTGCTCGGCACCGTCGTCTGGTCCGGGTGCGACCAGTTGCTCGGCGTCGAGGAGACCGAAACCGAGAAGCCCACCGTCTCCGACACCGAGCCGGACACGGACGTGGATGCCGACGCCGATGGGGACGCCGATACCGACGGGACCATCAGCCTGGACACCGGCACCTACCTCCTCTGGTACGAGGCCAGGGTCCAGACCACCGACGGCGTGATGACCGGCGGGAGCTGGGGTACGATCTTCACCGACATCGCCGATCTCCCATCCTTTGACAACCTCCTGTGCAACAACACGGGCACCTGGACCTGGGGCGGGGACGCACCGTCGATGTGCCCGGACTGCGACTGGGCCTTCTACACGCTCACCACCGACACCGTCGCCGAGGGCCCCGACTGTGCCGACGTCGGCCGCGTCGGCGGGGAGTGGGACGGCTTCGACCACTCCTGGGGGTTCTCGGAACTCTACCTCTACCACTACGCCCGCTACGAGATCCCGCTCGAGAAGGTCCTCTGGTACTACTACGACGGGGGCGGATACTGGTTCTTTCTTGCGTACAACTACGCCGGCTACGGCTACAACGAGGGGGACGCGACCGACATGGTCGCCCGCCGGAACTACGGCTACGGCTACTACTACCACCTACCGTGAGCGCCGCCTGACCCCGCACCGGACCGCCTACGACCTGGCCTGGGCAGGGCGGATGAACAGGATTGCCGCGGTTTGGGCCGTGCTCGTGTTCGCCGTCGCTGGCTGTGTGACGACCCCGGAGGCGGTCCCCACGCCCGAGGACACCCCCGCCGTCACCACCGACACCGACACCGACACTGACCCCGTCCCGGTCGACTGCACCACCGCCTGCGCGGACCCCAACACCGACCCCGGATGGGCCCTCTGCTACGCCTGTCGGTGCAAGGACGCGATGGACGGTTGGCTGCCCAGCCCCGAGGAGCTCCAGTGCGGCCTCGGCGAGGAGATCGTCGTCTACACCTCCGACGACGAGGGCACGCTCACCCCGGTCACCACCAACGTCTCCACCTGCGCGAACCCGACCCTGCTCTACGGCACCTGCTCGCCCGGCGGGACGCTCGGGCAGCTCGTGCACGGCACGGTGACGGTGAAGTGGATCTGCCGCCGGAACACCTACGAGCGGCGGGCCGGCGAGGACCCCACCCTGCCCTACGACGACGTGGGCGCCATCCTCTACAACAGCCGCAACGGAGCGAGCTGCTGGTTCGACGACATGGACGGCACCGGGATCGCCGACGACAACTGGCCCGAGCTGGACCTGACGAGCCCGACCGCCGACCCCGAGGCGTGGGGGAGGTACTTCTACAACACCGACGGGGAGGGCTGCACCGGCTGCCACGACAACGACCCGTTCAACTACACCCCCTACCTGCAGTCGGTGAACTGGGTCAGCGGCGACTACACCTCCGGGCCGTTCTTCCGGGTGAACATCCAGGGCCGGCTCAAGCCCATCAGCGGAAAGCACCTCGTCTCACCCGAGGCCGCGGCGTGCACCCAGTGCCATCGCATCACGTCGGACCAGACGTGCGCGGTGTGGGCGCCCGACTCGGTCGGGGCCTACAAGGGCGGTGGCTACCAGGACGTCGTCGTCGGCGCGGCGGGGGACCCAGCCGACCCGCTCTGGCACCTCGGGACATGGATGCCGCCGAACACCACCACCGACGCCGCCGGGTGGGAGGCCAGCTACGGCACCGCGCGAGACACCATCCTCTCCTGCTGTGCCAACCCTGGCGTCGACCAGGCCGCCACCGACACCACCCCGGCGTGCGTCTGGGAGGGGATGGCCGAATAGGGGTCTGACCCCCGATCGGATCCATTTCGAACGGACGAACGGCGGGAATTTCTGGTCGGGCGGCGGCAACACGCCAATAGACGCCAATAGGGGTCAGACCCCCGATCGGATCCATTTGGAACAGACGAACGCCGTGTTTCGCCAGCACGCGACGCCGAACCCCCCTCTCGACGAATGGATCCGATCGGGGGTCTGACCCCTCTACCGGATCCATTCGGAGCCGAGGACCACCGGGATAAGGCCCCCCGGTGCAGCTCGCCTTCACCTTCCAGCCCCGTCCGCTCGTGTGTGCGGGTGCCATCGCCACCGAGGCGGCGCTGCTGGCGCTGGTCCGCGAGGAGCTCGACGCGTCGCGCCGGGACCCCAAGCTCCTGGCCCTCCCGGTGCGGGTGATCGTCCCCTCGAAGTCGCTCCGCCGCCACGTCGCCGCCACCCTCGCCCGCGCGCTCGGTCCCGGCCTGCTCGGCGTGGTGGTGCAGACGCTGCACGGCGTCGCCCGGGAGATCGCCGGGCGGGTCGAGCCGGCGCCGGTCCTCGAACAGGTCTTCGCGCTCCGCATGGCGCGCGAACAGGAGGAGCTGCACGCCCTCCTGGACGACTACGAAGACGGTGACCGCGCCATCGTGGAGTCGGTCCGGCAGCTCCTGGACGCGGGCTTCCTCGCCTCCCACGGAGATGCCGCCGTCGAGGCCCTCGCTGCGGCCCCGGGCCTCTCCGACAACGAGCGGGAGCGCGCCGCCGCGGTGGTCCGCGCCGCCGCCGGCACCGAGCGCATCCTCGCCGCCCTGGAGCTGGACACGCCCAACTCGGTGCTCCGGACCGCCGCGGACCTGCTGGCACGCGGAGCTCGCCTGCCCGCCCGTCGTCTGATCCTGCACGGCGTGGCCGACGCCACCGGGGTCGCCGCCGACCTCCTCGAAGCGCTGGGTCGGCTCCCCGTCGCCCGCCTGCTCGTCAACCTCCCCCCCGACCCCGCGCAGCCCGCCCTCACCGACGCCTCCGCCACCTTCGGGGCCCGGCTCCGCGAACGCCTGGGCGCGACCGGCGCCCCCAGCCGCACCGCCCCCACCCCGCTGCTCGAGGTGGTCAGCACCGAGGGCGACGACGGGGAAGCGCTCGAGGTCGCCCGGCGGGTGGTCCGGCTGATGGACGGCGGCGTCCGCGCCGAAGCCATCGGCATCGTCGCCAAGGACCTCACCGCCCGCGGCCCGGCCCTCCGCCGTCACCTCGGCCAGCTCGGCGTGCCCTTCAGCGGCCTGGGCCAGCTCGCCCCCGACACGCCCGAGGCCCGGTGGCGCGGCGTGGGCGACCTGCTCCGCAACCGCGAGCGCTTCTCGGCCGACCGGTGGGTGGAGCTCCTCGGCTCGCTCGACCAGGACCCCCTCGACATGGGGCTCCGCGCCGACCTCCGGCTCGCCATCCGGGCCATCGGCGTGTCCCGGCTGGACCAGCTCGACGCGGTGGACGTGGACGGCCTGCTGCGCGGCAAGGCCGAGTTCACGCTGCCCGGCGGCTTCGGCTTGGACGGCGACCGCCCGCTGCACCGCACCCTGCCCGCCGAACGGGTCCGCGCCCTGTTCGCCGCCGCGCGCAGCTACCTCGCCTGGGCGCGCGCCCTCCCCACCCGCGCCCCGCGCGACGCCTGGGTGGCTCTGCTCGGGCAGCTCGTCACCGACGTGCTCGGCCACCCGGCCACGCACCCGGTGCACACGGCGCTCGCCCGCCTCGCCGCGCTCCCCTCGCTCGACTTCGCGCTCGACGAGGTCCGCCTGGTGATCGCCGACTTGCTCGCCGACTTCGGCACCGGCCCCATCGGCGGCAGGGGCGGCGGGGTGCAGGTTCTGAGCGTGCGCGAAGCCCGGGGCCGGGTTTTCGAACACCTGTTCCTGCTCGGCAACCAGCGCCAGCCCGGCTTCCCCCAGGACGTCGTGCTCTCCGACCCCATCCGCACCGCACTGCGGGCCGTCCTCCCCGACCTGCCGCTACGGCGCGACCGCTTCGACGAGGACCGCTTCCACTTCGCCTGGCTGATCTCGTCGGCCCCCACCGTGACCCTGACCTGGCAGAGCGTCGATCGGAACGGCAAGGCCGGCGCCATCTCGCCGCTGGTCGAGCGGCTGCGCTGGGGCGGGCGTTGGTCCGAGGCCACCCTCGCGCTCCCGCCCTTCGCGGACTTCCCCGTCCGCTCGGCCGCCTCGCGTCTCACCGCCGCGCAGCTCCACCGCCACGCGACCGACCGCCTGTGGACCCGCACCATCGAGGAGGCCCGCCCCGACGGCCTCCTCGCGCCCTCCGCCGCCACCGTGGCCGCCGCGCGCATCGGCGTGGGCGCCGAGAAGGACAACCGGCACCGCCAGGGCCCCGGCCCCTACATGGGCTGGCTCGGCGTGCACGGTCCCCACCTCGACAACCAGCTCTCGGTCAGCTTCGTCGAGTCCTACGCCGCGTGCCCGTGGAAAGCACTGCTCCAGCGACGCCTCCGCGCCGAGCCCGTGCCCGACCCGCTCGAGACCATCCCCGCGGCCGACGCCCTGATTACCGGCAACGTCGTCCACCGGACGCTGGAGAAGGTGATCGGCGCCCAGCTACCGCGCCGGATCCGGTCGGTCGCCGAGATCGACGACACCGCCGGGACGCCGCTGGTGTGGCCGCCGCTCGAGAAGATGGCCGCCCTGGCCGAGACCGTCGCCGACGAGCTGCTCGAGCAGGCCGGGGTGCGCCTCCCCGGGCTGGCCAGGCTGATGACCCGGCGGTTGGTACCGCTCCTCGAGGTGGCGCGCACGGTCGACGCCAGGGCCACGCCGATCGCGGTGGAGCTGCAAGGCGGCTTCGAGGTCGACGGCCGGACCATCGAGTTCCGGGCCGACCGGGTGGACCGCCACGACGGCGACCTCCGCTTCACCGACTACAAGACCGGCAAGCCCTTCACCGAGGTGTTGCGCCCCGAGACGCGCGCCCAGCACCTGCTCGACAACGTCGCCCGCGGCAAGAACCTCCAGGCCGCCGCCTACGCTGCGGTGGCCGGCACCGATGACCGGGTCCAGGGCCGCTTCCTCTACTTGCGGCCCGACGTCGAGCTGCACGAGATCCGGGCCTTCTCCGAGACCGAGGACCTGCGCGCCGCCCTGAACGACACCGTGCGCACCGTGCTGCGTGGGCTGGAGGCCGGGGTGTTCTTCCCGCGGCTGGTCAAACCCGACGACGACGAGGAGCCGTCCGCGTGTGCCACCTGCGAGGTGTCCGAAGCGTGCATCCGCGGCGAGACCACCGACCGCATCCGCCTGCGCGACTGGGCCCGCGAGCAGGGGCGCCCCGGCGCGCTCACCGAGGGGGCGGACGAGGCGATGATGGCGCTGTGGTGGTTGACGGGGAAGCGGGGGGGGTGACGGTCCTCGCCCGCTCGGACGTCGTCCCGGCGGTTAGCGGGTTCGCTGCACAGCGAGTCCCCCGTGGTCGACGGTACAGCCCGAGAGAAAGCGCGCACCACCTTCGATCACCCGCTCGTGGTCGAGGCCGGCGCCGGCACCGGCAAGACCACCACGCTGATCGCTCGGGTCACCACCTGGTGTGTAGGCCCCGGCTGGGACCTGGCCGCGACCGAAGGCGGGGACCCCTCCGCGATCGCCGCCCGCGTGCTCGACGGCGTGGTCGCGATCACCTTCACCGAGGCCGCCGCCGCGGAGATGGCGGGGCGGATGGGCGAGGCGCTGCTGGCGATCTCCACCGGTCAGCCGGTGAAGGGCATCCCCAGCCTGCCGGTCGCCCCCGAGGTCGCCGAGTCCCGCGCCCGCCTGCTGATGGGCTCGGTGGACCGCCTGACGGTGTCCACCATCCACGCCTGGTGCCGTCGCCTGCTCTCGCTCGCACCCACCCAGGCCGGCTTGCACCCCAGCTACCAGGTGGACGCCGACGGCTCGCTGCTCGGGGAGGTGGTCCACGAGGAGGTCGTGGACTGGTTCACCGAGGTGTTCGCGGCGCAGGACCCCATCATCGAGGACCTGCTGGTGCTGGCCGAGCACAAGCAGGGCACCGAGTCGATCGCCCAGGCGGCGGCGCTGGTCGCCTCCAACGCGGTGCCGACGTCGATCCTCGCCCATACGGCGTTCACCCCCGAGACCATCGCCGCGCTGACCCGCTGGCTGCGCGCCGGTTTTCGGGACCTCGCCACGCTGCTCGCCGACTCCCTCGTGGAGGAGCAAAACCTCGCCAAGGCCCACGCGGTGCGGGCCGGACTGCAAGCGCTGCGTACCCGCGCGGCCGCCGTGACCGACATCGCCGCCCTCGGCGCCCTCGCCGACGCGGCTCGGGAGTTCGACGACGCCCGTCTGGTCGACTTCGCCCGGGGGAGCTTCACACAGACCGAAGCCCGGTGCATGGTCAACACCGACGAGGCCCGCCGCGCCGCGAAGAAGGCCGTCTTCGCGCTGGCCCACCTGCGCCAGATCGACCCCCGCATCACCGAGTCGGCGCGCCGGGTCATCTACGCGCTCGCCGACCGGGTGAACGCCCGCCTGAAGCAGCGGGGCATCGTCAGCTTCGAGCAGCTGCTCCGGGCCGCCCGCGACCTGCTGGCGAACTTCCCCGAGGTGCGCCTCCGGGTCCGCGACGGCATCCGCCAACTGCTCGTGGACGAGTTCCAGGACACCGACGCCATCCAATGCGACCTGGTGCGGATGATCGCCCTCGAAGGGGAGCGCCGGCCCGGCCTGTTCGTGGTCGGGGACCCCAAGCAGTCCATCTACGGGTGGCGGAAGGCCGATCTGCTCGCCTACCAGGGCTTCCTCGACGAGGTGACCCTCGCCGGCGGCGAGGTGGTGCAGCTCACGGTGAATCGGCGCTCGCTGAAGCCGGTGCTGGACGAGGTGGACCGCGTGATCGGTCCGGTGATGGTGCCGGAGCGGGGGTTCCAGCCGAACTTCGAGCGGCTGGTCCCTCACCGGGACGGCGAGCCGCCCCCGCCCGAACCCTGGCGGAGCGTCGAGTATTGGGTGTCCCGGTCCGCCGACGGCGCGAAGCGCCTTACCGCCGACACCTCCCGCCTCGAAGCCGACGCCCTCGCCCTCGACCTGCTCCGCCTCCGCCGCACCGGGCTGGCCTGGGACCGCGTGGGCATCCTGCTCCGCAGCACCGGCGATCTCGACAAGTACCTCGAGGCGCTGCGGGTGAGCGGCATCCCCTACGTGGTCGAACGCGACCGCCAGTACTTCCGCCGCCGCGACATCATCGACGCCGTGGCGCTGGTGCGCTGCATCCTCGAGCCCGCCGACGCGCTCGCGCTGCTCACCGTCCTCCGCTCGCCGCTGGTGGGGGTGCCCGACGCGGCGCTCATCCCGCTCTGGGCGGGTCAACTGCCGCGATTGATGGCGGGGATCGACCGGCCGGGCGTGCTCGACCGCGTGCGCGAGTTGGCCACCGAGGCCGCCGGACGGGCGCGCGCCAGCGGGGCGCCGGGCATCGAACGGGTGACCGGTTGGGAGCACGTGCTGGTGGACGTCGCCGCCTGCATCGGCTGGTTGCGCGCCCACTACGACACCCTCCCGGCCGACACCTTCGTCGAACGGCTCCGCACCCTGCTCCCGCTGGAGGCCATCGGCGCCGGGCGTCACCTCGGCCCCTACCGCCTCGCCAACCTGCAGCGTTTCTTCACCGAGCTCACCGAAGCGCTGATGCGGAGCGACGGGGACCCCCACGCCGTGTTGCGGGCGCTGCGGACCGGCATCGCCGGCCGGAAGGAGGCTGAGGAGGCCCGCCCGGCGCGCACCGACGACGGCGCGGTGCGGGTGATGACCATCCACAAGGCGAAGGGCCTGGACTTCGACCACGTCTACCTCGTGCAGCTGCACAAGGGCCGCGAGGAGGGCGTCGGCAAGAAGACCTACGACACCTTCAAGGCGGTCCAACGCGACGAAGCGTGGCACTACGAGCTGTTCGGCACCCGGACGCCCGGGTACCACGCGGTGATCCACCACGAGGAGAAGGTCGAGCGCAGCGAGCGCATCCGCCTGCTCTACGTGGCCATGACCCGGGCCCGCGATCGCCTCGTGCTGATGGGCAATCCCGGCGGTGGCGCCCCGCGGCCCCCGCTCGAAGCGGCGAAGCTCATGGACCTGCTCGCGCACCGGGTCGGCGGCGTGCCCGACCTCTCGGCGTTGGTGAACGGGGCCATCGAACACGACGGCGCGCGCTGGACCCTGGCGGACCTGAGCGCCGAGGAGACGCTCACGATCGAGGCGCGCGCCCCCGAGGGCGACTTCGAGGGCGAGGACGACCTGCCCGAGCGGCGGCGGCGGGCGGCGGGGCGACAAGCCCGTCCGGTGAACGCGCCCGCGTCTGACGCGGCGCACCGCACGATGGCCCGGGAGGGGGAGCGCCCCGCGGATGAGGTCGCCGTCGACGGCGAGTCCCGCGCGTCCACCCCGGGGACGTCGGCCGCGGCGGCGATCGGCACCGCAGTCCACGCCGCCCTGGAGACGATGGACCCGCGGGCTCCGAAGGAGCGCGCGGCGAAAGAGGCCTCGGCGCGGATCGAGGCGGTGGTGCGCGAGCTCGTCGACGAGGATCAGCAGGCGGACGCGGTGGTCGCGGCCACCCGCATCGTCCGCGACTTCCTGAACGGTCCCCTCGGCGCGCGCTTCCGGGTCATCGGCCCCCACATCCTCGGCCGCGAAGTGCCCACCCTCGCCGCACCCGATCCCGGAGAGGACGAGGGACCGGTCGGCTTCTACGCCGGCGCCATCGATCTGCTCTACCGCGATCCCGACACCGGCGACGTGGTCGTGGCTGACTGGAAGACCGACGGCGTGCCCACCGACGAGGCGCTCGCCGCGCGGGTGGCCGCCTACACGCTCCAGCTCGCCCACTACCAGCGGGTGGTGGGTCAGGCCCTGGAGGGACGGGTCCGCGGGGAGCTGTGGTTCCTGCGTCGGGGGATGATCGTGGTGGTGTGACGCTACCTCACGGCGCCAGCACGTAGAGGTCCTCAAGGAACGTCGTCCTCCCGATCAACCGATACCCGTCGAAGGCCAGGTCCCACGCCAACTCCCCGTCGGGGGTGATCTCCTGGACCCGCGGCGTGGTGCCGAAGTTGTGGAGGGTGTTGCCGCCCGGCAGCCGATGGGCCTCCCCGGCGTATTGCTGCTCGATCCCGCTGTCCTCCCCGTAGCTCCACACCTGGTGCAGCACCCCGGCCTCGTCGTCGACTGTGTACTCGCGGACCATGCCGTCGATGCTGCGCGCGCTCTTCTGGGTCGAGACCAACAGGGTGCCCGTGGGCGTGTAGGTGACGCCGTGTTGGTACTGGAACGCGGCGTGCTCCGGATCGAACTCCCAGGAGTCCGCAATGTGCCCGAACCGACGCACCTCCGTCCCCGCGCGGTCCACCTCCAACACGAAGGTACGATTGGTGGGGAAGGACAGCAGGAAGGTGTCGGTGTCTGCCACGTAGAAGATGGAGTTGGTGTG
>JAYVAS010000318.1:0-4151 GCA_043750895.1 Pseudomonadota bacterium | reverse complement strand
GCTTCGATTCCGCGCGTCTTGAGCCAGAAGTAGATGTTCGAGTCCCCGGCCATGTGGCCGATCTCGATCTCCTGATGGCGGCCGAACCAGGACGCCGGCACCCCGGAGTACACCCGATCGGCGAGCCAGTCGGCGCCCTTGTTGATGGCCTTGATGACGGCGGCCGCGTGGACGCCGGTGCCGGTGCGGAAGGCGTCCTTTCCAAACACCGGGTAGCTGACCGGAATGGGGACCTCGGTGGTGCGGGAAACCAGCTCCACCAGCTCGGCGAGGTGGGACAGATCGCCGGTGTGGTAGCCGAGCAGCTTCATGTTCACGAGGAACAGGTCCAGCGGGGTGTTGCCGACACGTTCCCCGACGCCCAACCAACAGCCGTGCACGCGGTCCACCCCGGCTTCGACGGCGGTGAGCGCGTTGCCGAGGCCGAAGCCGCGATCGTTGTGGCCGTGCCAGTCCAGGCGGGTCTGGGTGCCCAGGCCGCGGACGATGTCCTTCGTGAAGTGGACCAGGTTGAAGACCCCGTTGGGGGTGACGTGTCCGCAGGTGTCGCAGAGGCACAGGCCGTCGGCCCCTTCTTCGATCGCGGCCGTGAACAGGCGGCGGAGCGTGGTCGGATGGGAGCGGACGGTGTCCTCGGTGACGAAGGTGCAGGGGAGGCCGGCCTGCTTGGCCTGGCGCACCGACTCGCGCGTGCGCTTCTCGAGGAGGTCCTCGTCCCAGCCTTCGGCGTAGAGCCGGATCGGGGAGGCGCCGAGGAAGGTCATGACCTCGATGGGAATGCCCACCTTCTGCGACACCTCGATGATGGGCGTGATGTCGTTGGCGTGGGTGCGCGCCGCGCACGCGGCCTTGATGTCCAGCTTCTCGTCGCGGATGAGCTCGGCGAGGACGATGCAGTCGGCCACCGCGCGCGGGCCGGCGCCGGGAAGCCCGATGTCGGTGTGGTGCACCCCGAGCTTCGCCATGAGGCGGACCATCTGGATCTTGGCTTCGAGCGGCGGGTCGGTGACGGACGGGCACTGGATGCCGTCGCGCATCGTCTCGTCGAAGTAGGCGACCTTGCGCAGGGGAGGGGACATCGTGTCCCCCTTCAGGTTCCAGTCGTAGATGACCTCGGCCTCGTTGATCTCGTCGGACATGGCGACCTCGCGGGCGGCCAGCCTATCCCGGCGCGCGGCCGGCCGACCCGTCGGCGTGGGTGGCTTTGTTTACAGCAGGCCGCAGGGGACGGCGGTGAAGACGAAGCCGATCGAGAGCGCGTCGTTGGTACCGTCACCGTCGAGGTCCAGGTCGGCGAGGGCGCGGACGGCGGACTCGGGGAAGCCGTTGTCAGTGGCGATGGGGATGACGGTGTCGATGTCCAGGCCGAACCCGAAGGCGCCGACGTTGCTGCTGCCGGTGGCCACGCCCTCGAGGATGATTGGGGTGGCGCTGTCGAGGACGTAGCCGCCGATCTCGATGGACGCCGAGGGGATCTCCACCCGGTAGGCGCGACCGCTGATGGTGGCCGCCGCCGAGAGCGTGGCGTGGCCGGAGCCGTCGACGTTGGTGCCGGGGTCGAAGGACTCGGAGCCGCTGTAGTTGTCGGCGGCGTTGCCGTCGGTGTCGGAGGCGACCACCAGCCCGCCCGACACGGCGTCGTTGCACCAGTCGTCGACGTCCCAGAACTGGATGACGATGACGGAGTCGCCATTGGTCATCGACTCGAGGATCGCGTCGTTGAGGGAGCTGGCCGCGACCGAGAGGACGTTGTCGACCGTGCCGTCGCCGTCGACGTCGACGCCCTCGGTGCTGGTGCCGACCTCGAGGGTGTCCACCACCCAGGTCATCTCGTCGCTGTCGGGCACGCACTCGTCGGTGACCGTCGTGTCGGTGTCGGTGTCGGTGTCGGTGTCGGTGTCCGAATCGGCGTCGGAATCGGCGTCCGTGTCCGCGTCGGTGTCGGCGTCGGTGTCGGTGTCGGTGTCCGAATCGGCGTCGGTGTCGGTGTCGGTGTCGGCGTCGCCGTCGGTGATGCCGGTCGTGTTGTCGGTGCCGTCTGGCTTGTAGTCCTGGCCGCAGGCGCACAGCAGGAGGAGGGCGGAGACGGGGAGCAGGTGACGGGTCATGAGAGCCTCGGGACGGGCGGCGTTTACACGATTGTTTCACGAATGAAAAGACTTAGAGGGGTCAGACCCCCGATCGGATCCATTCGGAACGGTTCAACGCCGGTAGTTCTGGATTCCCGAAAAGGAACTTTACCAGGCGCCGCTGCGCCGCTGCGAAATCCCGTGTTTGCTCCGTTCGGTTGCTGGCGGGGGCTGCGCGTTCCGGCAGGTTCGTCCGTCGAGAAAGGATCCGGGTGGGGGTCTGACCCCTCTTTCGGATCCCTTTCCGCGGGCTACGTGGCAGGGTCATGCCGCGTCTCCGTCGCTGGTTCATCGCTCTCGTGGCGACGTTGGGCGTGTTGGCGCTGGTGGAAGGGACGCTGCGCGCCCTGGTGCCCCGCGAAGCCCTGGTGTTCTCCTACGAGCGACCGAACGGCATGTTGATGCTCGACGAGGGCGCGAGCACCTACCTGCCGCGCCCCCTCGCCGAGGAGGTGGTCCCCGACGGACCGAACCACTGGCGCTACCGGATGAACGCGGCGGGCCTCCGGGAGGACGCCGAGGTCCCGTCCGCGCGGCCCCCCGGGACACGGCGCTGGCTCGCCCTCGGCGACAGTTGGATCTTCGGTGAGTCCGCGGACCAGTCGGCCACCCTCGCGGCCCAGCTCGAGCTGGTCCTCCCGGCGCGTGGGTACGGGCCGGTGGAGGTCATCAACGCCGGCGTGCCCGGCGCGGGCGCCTTCGACATGCTGGCCCGCTGGCGGAGCCTGCAAGCTCGCTGGGAGCTCGATGGGGTGCTGCTCGGCGCGCCGAAGAACATCAAGCGGCAGGAGGGCGTCGCGGCGGAGCGGGCGCTCTGGTACAAGGGCGGAGGGGCTCCCTACCTGAACTGGTACCTCTACCTGGGGATCCGCCGCCTGATGGTGCCCTACACCCGCAGCGGCCTCCGCGATCACGACGCCGACGCCCTCGCCACCACCGTCGCCGACCTCGAAGCCTTGGTCGAGGAGGCCCGTCACGCCGGTCTGGCGGTGGTCGTCGGGGTCTGGCCGCTGGACCGCGCCGCCGCCACGCGTCCCGATCCCGGCATCGACTACACCACCGTCGCCCAGCCCCTCACGGCCCGCGGCGCATCCGTGACCGGCGCGCGCCTCGGCTCCAACGCCTGCTGGGGCTTCAAGGATCTCTCCCACCCCAGCGAGGCCGGGTATCGCGTGCTCGCCGAGGTCCTCGCCGACCGGATCCAGGGTGGCCCCGATCCGGGCATGCTACGAACGACCCCGCGGTGCGAAGACGTCCCCGGGAACGGGCCGACCAAGCCCGGACCGGCCCGGAGCCGGGAGGAGGCCGAGCGAACGCGGGTGAACCCGGGCTGAGTCGACCCGCCTGAGCGCCGCCGCCGGCGCCCGAGCCGCCCGCGGGGCTAGTACGCCTCGACCACCACGGCGATCCCCTGACCGCCGCCGATACAGGCGGAGCCCATGCCGTACTTCTGCTTCCGGCGGCGCAGCTCGTGGATGAGCGTGCCGGTGATGCGCGCGCCCGAGGCGCCGAGCGGGTGACCAAGCGCGATGGCCCCGCCGTTGACGTTGGTGATCGACCGATCGAGGCCGAGCGACCTCTCCACCGCCAGGTACTGCGGGGCGAAGGCCTCGTTGACCTCGCACAGCGCCATGTCCCCCACGCCGAGACCGGCCATCGCGAACGCGCGCTTGGCCGCGGGAACCGGTCCGATGCCCATGATCGACGGGTCGCAGCCGGCGACGCCCCAGCTCACGAGGCGCGCGAGGGGCTGGAGGCCCTTCGCCTCGGCCCACTTGGCATCCGCGACCACGAGAGAAGCGGCGCCGTCGCAGATGCCGGACGCGTTGCCGGCGGTGATGAGGCCGTCCTTCTTGAAGAAGGCGGGGAGCCGAGCGAGCACGTCCATCGGGGAGCGGCGCGGATGGTCGTCCTTCTGGAAGAGGATGTCGCCCTTCTTGTTGGGGATCACGAAGGGGATGATCTCGTCGTTGAACCGACCGGCCTCCTGCGCGGCGAACCAGCGCTCCTGGGAGCCGAGCG
>JAYVAS010000317.1:0-5501 GCA_043750895.1 Pseudomonadota bacterium | reverse complement strand
GACACCAACTTCGACGGCACGTTCGACACCTTCCGCTACTACGAGGCCGGGAAGTGCCGGCGTAAGGAGCGGGACAGCAACGGGGACGGTCGCATCGACCTCTGGGAGTACCTCGACGAAGCCGGCGCCGTTGTCAAGACCGGCAAGGACCTCGACGGGGACGGCAAGATGGACGTCCGCGAGCAGTAGCGGATAGCGCGGCCGGGGCCGCAACCAAAGTGGTGGATCGAAGCGCCTCACCCGGGCGCGCAGTCCGGAGACCGGAGTCCGGAGGTCGACCCGACCCCAGTCGCTACGCTCTCCGGCCTCCGGTCTCCGGCCTCCGGCCTCCGGCCTCCGGAGCAAGAGGATTCGCGACGGTAGTAGCTCAGCGCGACTCCCTCACCGCCGCGACGGTCTGCTCCCACCGGTACCGCGGACGCCAGCCCACATCGCGCAGCCGCGTGACATCGGCCACGTAGGTCGGAACGTCGTTCTTTCGCGCCAGCGACGGGTCCGACACCACGACGGCACCAGGGCAGAGCGCGGCCACCACCTCCTCCGTCGCCCGTCCGACCCCGCTCCCGACGTTGTAGGCCGCGCCCGCCTCCCCCGTCTCGGCGAGCAGGGCGTAGGCCGAAACGACGTCCCGCACGTCGCTCCAGTCGCGCACCATCGTCGGGTCGGCCAGCCGGATGCGATTGCCGTCGGCGTGGAGCCGCCGCCAGCCGGCCACGGCCGAGAGTCCGTCGTCCGGCCCGGTGTAGGAGAAGGTGCGGGTGGTGACGACCGCGAGGCCAGCGGCGACGTGACGTCGGGACAGGTAGGACGCGCTCGCCCAGGCGGCGCCGTAGAGGTCACGCGGGCGGAGAGGCGCCGACTCGGGGATCGGCTGGGTCGGAGACTGCCCGTAGACGTCGAAGGGGGTCACGATCAAGGCGCGTGCGCGCGGGGCGTGGCGGAGCAGCGCGTCGAGCAGGTGCACCACCGGAAGCGTGATGTTCTCGGTGCCGCCCGTCGGGTCCCGTGCCATCTGCTCCCGCGACGAAGTCCCCGCGAGGTGCACGACCCGGTCGGGCCGCACCGCCGCCACCACCCGGTCGACGTCTTCGGGCTGGCGCAGCTCCAACTCGATGTCGGCGTCGTGGCCCACGCCGACGATGCGCTCCCCGAAGGTGGCGAGCAGGTCGAGCAGATGGCGCCCGGCGAAGCCGGCCGCGCCGGTGACCAGCCAGGTCAAGGTAACGTCAGTCCAACAGCAGGGTCGCGAACGGGGTTTCGCCCGATTCCTCGGTGAACCACCGCACCTCGAGCTCCCCGGTGTACCCGGAGATCGTCACCTGGGGCACGTAGCAGAAGGGGTCGTCGGTCTCGCCGTCGACCCACGTCTCCGTGACCGAGAGCACCCCCTTCTCGATGCCCAGCTCGGGCTCGAAGCTGAGCCCCGACTGGTCGAGGAAGGCGTAGGTACGCCACACGAGGGCCTCGTCGCCCTGAGGCTCCCATTCGAGGGTGGAAGGGGCAGGGTTGGCGAAGTCGACGTCGGTGCAGGCGGTCTGCCCGGGGGTGACGACGATCTCGGTGTTGCAGGCGACGAGGAGGAGCAGCATGGCCTGCTATGAGTAGCGTCCTGGGAAGCTGCGTTCCACCGCATCCAACAGGATCTTGACCGCTTGGGCGTCTTCTCGACGCGCGACGAGCAGCGTGTCGGGGGTGTCGACGAGGATCAGCCCCTCGACATTGAGCAGCGCGACCAGCTTTCCGGCGGCGTGGACGAGGTTCGCGCGGGCACCCTCCGCCACTACCGCCCCGGCTACGCCGCTGCCCCAGCCACGATCGGGGAGCACCTCGGCGAGGGCCGTCCAACTCCCTACGTCCGACCATCCGAAATTCACCGGGAGCACGCGGATGTTGTTCGCGTGCTCGAGGATCCCGTAGTCGACGCTCGTGGCCTCGGTGCGTCCCCACACCTCGGCGAGGGGCTCCCCGTCGGCGAGCGCCCGCACGGCGGCGTCACAGCCGGGAAGGTGGGCGCGGACCGCGTCGAGCACCACGTCGTGGCGCCACATGAACATGCCGGCGTTCCAGAGGTGGCGACCGCCGGCGAACAACGCCTCGGCCACGGGGAGCACGGGCTTCTCGATGAAGCGCCGCACCGGCCGATCGACCCCGGGCCCCTCGGCCGGCTCGATCCACCCGAAGCCCGTCTCCGGACGGGTCGGCACCACCCCCAGCGTGACCAGGGCCCCCGCGTCGGCGATGGCGGCCCCGGCTTCGAGGGCGGCGCGGAACGCGGCCTCGTCGACGATGGCGTGGTCGCTCGGGAGCACCGCGATGACCCCACCACCGCGGGCGGCGACCACCTGCGCCGTCCACGCCACGACCGGAGCGGTGTTGCGCGCGGAGGGCTCGACGAGGAGGTTCTCGGCGGGCAACTCCGGCAGTTGGGCGCGGACGGCATCCACCATCTCCGGGCCGGTCACGACCAGGATCCGCTCGGGCGGAACCAGCGGATGGAGACGGCGGATGGTCTGCTGGATGAGCGTGGGACCGCCGTCCAGGGAGAGGCATTGCTTGGGGAGCGCGCGGCGCGACAAAGGCCAGAACCGGGTACCCCGGCCGCCGGCCATGACGACCGCGTAGAGCGTCGACGACATCCCCGATCCCTACCCGATTGTGAACAGATCCGCGCGCAGCCGCGCCAGGGCCGCGTACGCGACGACGGCGGCGGCGTTGGAGAGGTTCAGGCTTCGGGTGGGCCCCACCATCGGGATGCGGTACCCCCCGCGGGCCGCCACGAGGTCCGGAGGAAGCCCCACCGACTCCCGGCCGAACACGTAGACGTCGCCCACCCCGAAGGGGATGGTGGTGTAGGGAGCGGTGCCGTGCGACGAGAAGAAGTAGGCGGGCCGATCGGCGACCCAGACGAGGAAGCTGGCGAGGTCCGCGTGCTCGACCACGTCCACGTGCTTCCAGTAGTCGAGACCGGCGCGTCGGACCGCCTTCTCGTCGGTCTTGAACCCGAGCGGGTGGACCAGGTGCAGGCGCGCGCCGACCGCGAGGGACAGCCGACCGACGTTCCCCGAGTTCTGGGGGATCTCGGGCTCGACCAGGGCGAGGTGGAAGGTGGGGTCGGCCATGGCGCCGCGCCGTAGCCTCATGGCCGCCACCGCACAACGCCGGCCGCCGCGCGCCCCACCGGGCTCGGTAGGATAACGGGCGGCACCTTGGCCCCCTCCCCCGCGATCCGCGCCCAGAACCTCACGCGCCGCCTCGGCCGCACGTGGGCGTTGTGCGGGGTGGACCTCGAGGTGCAGCCCGGCCGCTCCCTGATGCTCTTCGGTGCGAACGGCGCCGGGAAGACCACCCTGGTTCGCGTCCTGGCCACGGCGCTGCGGCCCACGTCCGGGACCCTCCACGTCTTCGGAACCCCCCCGGACGACGCCACCCGGCGGCGGATCGGGCTGCTCTCGCACGCCGACGGGCACTACGACGACCTGAGCGCGCGCGAGAACCTGGCGCTGGCCGCCAGCCTCGGCGACCCCGTCGGATCGGTGGTCGAGGTCCTGGATCGGGTGGGCCTCGGGCCCCGCGCCGACGACACCGTCGGCACCTTCTCGGCCGGCATGCGTAAGCGCCTCGCCTTTGCGCGGCTGCTCCTCAAGGACCCCGAGATAGTCCTCCTCGACGAGCCCTACGCCCAGCTCGACCCGGCCGGCCACGAATTCGTGGACACGCTGCTCGCCGAGCTGCGCGCCCGAGGCAAGACCGTCGTGGTGTCGACGCACATGGTGCCGCGGGTCGCAACGGTGTGTCACGACGCCGTCCAGCTCGAAAAGGGGCGGATTAGGTGGAGTGGCGACGCATCATCGGCACCTGCACAGAACGCCGGTTCGTCGGCATGACGCGCGTCCCACGAGCGCCCACGTGGAGCTGATTCGTCGATGTGTGCTCCTGCTCCGCAAGGACCTCCTGCTCCAGTGGCGGACCCGCGCCCGATTCGTGGCGGTCCTCGGCTTCGGGGTGACGACCCTCCTGCTGTTCTCGTTCGCGGTCGGTCCCGACACCACCGCCCTTCGCCAGCACGCCGCCGGGTACCTGTGGCTGGCGGTGCTGATGGCGAGCACGCTGTCGCTGGCCGAGTCCTTCCGGATGGAGTTCCACCACGGCGCGCTCGAGGCCCTGCGGCTGTTACCGACCGACCCGCGCGCCCTCTACTACGGCAAGGCCCTCGCGAACTTCGTGGTGCTCGCGACCCTGGGGTGTTTGCTCATCCCCTTCGTGGTGGGCCTCTACGACGCCCGGATGAGCATGGGCCTGGGGCCGCTGATCGGGGTCATCCTGCTCGGCTGCGCCGGCCTCGCCGCCCCGGGAACCCTCTACGCCACCCTCTCGGCGCGGGCCCGCTCGAGCGACGTCCTTCTGCCGCTCCTGCTCTTTCCCCTGCTCGTGCCGGCGCTGTTGGCCTCGGTGAAGGCCACCGCCCTCGTCCTGGACGGGGACCCGATGGGTCAGCTGCGGAGCTGGACCGGACTACTGGTGGCCTTCGACATCATCTACTGGAGCCTGTGCGGACTCCTGTACCGCTTCGTGGTGGAGGATTGACCCGATGAAGCTCTCGCTCGCCCACGGCCTTGGCGCCGTCGGCGTCCTCCTCTGCGCGGTGGGGACCTGGGAGGGCCTGTTCGTCGCCCCCCCCGACCGCTTCATGGGCGACGTGATGCGCATCATCTACGTGCACGTGCCCACGGCGTGGAATGGGCTGCTGTGCCTCACATACGCCTTCGTCTTCGCCATCTGCTCCCTCACCACCCGGAAACCCCACTGGGACTGGCTGATGGAGGCGTCGGTGGAGGTCGGCCTGCTGCAGGGCATCCTGCTCACCGTGCAGGGGTCGATCTGGGCCCGCCCCACGTGGGGGGTCTGGTGGGACTGGGACCCACGGCTCACCAGCGTCGCGATCCTCGTGGTGACCTTCAGCGGCATCGTCGCGCTCCGCAGCTTCGTCGACGACGCCGAACAACGGAGCCGGTGGTCGGCCGTCGCGACGATCCTCGCCTACGTCAACGTCCCGATCGTGTACATGTCGGTCAAATGGTGGCGGACCCTGCACCAGATGCAGTCGAACGCCCAGACGGTGGACAAGTCCATGCTCGGTCCCCTGATGGTCACCTTCGTCGGCCTCCTGCTGGTCTCGATCTGGTTCATCCGGTGGCGCTACGAGCTTGCCAAGGTCAACCACCAGCACGAGCTGGCCCCGCCCGGAGTGTCGGCATGAGCGGGGTCATCCAGGGTGGGTGGGACTACGTGATCGCGGCCTACGCGGTGACCGGGGTCGTCTTCGTCGCTTACGGCATTTCCGTCTACGCGCGGCTCCGCGCCGCCACTCGGAGGTCTTCATGAGCCCCAGGATCTGGGCCGTGTTCGCGTTGGCCCTGGCCGGCGGCGCGCTGGCATACATCGCCTTCGGAAACCTGGGCGAGAACCTGGTCTACTACTGGTCCCCCTCCGAGCTGCAGGCG
>JAYVAS010000316.1:0-5307 GCA_043750895.1 Pseudomonadota bacterium | reverse complement strand
GCCGTTCCATCGCCGCCGGGGACTACGACGGCGACGGCTTCGACGACCTGGTGATCAGCGCCCCCTTGGAGAGTTGGGAGGCCGAGCGGGATGGCGCGGCGCACGTGTTGTTCGGCTCGAGCACCGGCATTACCGCGACCGGAGACCGGGTTTGGGGCCAGGACGGGCCCGGGGTGTCGGAGATCGCCGACGACGATGACTACTTCGGCTTTGCGGTGCAGTAGCGGGTCGATGCGCGGGGGCCGGGCTCTGGGCGGGTCCAACCGGTCGGCGCCGCGTCCCTCACCCGCCAATCGCCGCGAGATCGAACTCCACCTCGGGTGCGACGCCGATCCAGCCGCCCTCTTCGGGGAGCGGCAGCGTCCGCGCCAGCACCTTGCCCACCTGACGCGGTCCGGTTGGACCGGCCGGGAACGCCAACAGCATCCAGCGCTCGGCGCGGGCCCCGCCCCGCTCGGCCACGATCTGGACCCCGACCGCGGCCTCGCCCGGTCCGTCGAAGCGCGCGAGCTGCACGACCGCGACCCCGTCCGGGGTCGGTTCGCGCGCGCAGATCACCCGCACCATGTCGTCTAGGTCGGTCGGAAGCCCCTCCCCGAGCACCCACCACTCCCACGCGGACCCGGCGAGGCGGAGGACGACCACCCCCAGGAGCCCGTCGCGGACTACCTCTCCCCCCACCATCGCGGCGGTCAGCGCGGCCTGCTGGGTCGCGTCGGACGGCAGCGGCAGGTGCTCCGGGAGCACCCCGAAGGCGGCGCGGATGTCCGGCGCACGGGGCCGCGCCAGCGCCAGCTCGGCGGGCCGATCACCGGGGGCGACGCCCAGGAGCACGGCCAGGAAGGGCGGGAGCGCCGCTTCGGTCCCGGCTCCGGCGGTCCAGTCCCCGTCCGGATCGCCGACGCCGCTGGCCGGATCGACCGTGTAGGACAGGGCGGCGGACCAGTAGCGGCCGTCGGCCTCGCGCTCGTAGACGAAGGCCGCCCGTCGCACCGTCCCGGTGGTGTCCTCTCCCTCCAGGCGCACGACCAGGAAGACGCGGTGCACGTCGGACCGGGTCGCGAGCACGCCCAGGGTCAGGGCGACGGAGGCGGTGGGGTCGGCGGCGCGCAGCGTGGTGAGGTCGACGACGTACCGGACCTCGTCGCCGAGGGCGACGATCCGGGGGTTCGGCTCGCCGCGGAGCCGCACTTCGTCGCGTACCACCCCACACAGCCAGGTGCGGGGCGCGTCGTCGTCGTGGACGTCCACCGAGTGGCGCTCGCGCAAGAGCGGGCAGGCTGGCATACCCCCGACTCTACCGCGTCGGGGCGGATCGCGAGGGCGTGTGGCATCGTGGAAGGGTGATCCTCCTCGCCACCGTCGCCGTCGCCCTGAACCTGGAGGAGCTGTCGCCCGTTCCGCTCGGCGAGCCCGCCACCCGGCTCACCCCGCTCTTGGACGGCACCGTCGTCGCCGCGCTCGGTCCGGACTCCGTCCGGCTCTTCGACTCGGAGACCCTCGAAGCGGTCGCGAGCGTCCCGCGCGGAGCGAGGGCGGCGATCACGCGCGACGCCGATGGGGACGGCACCACCGAGCTGTGGCTCTGCGCGGAAGACGGGGTGTGGCGCACCCCCTGGCCGGACCCCAGTACCCTCGGCGAGCCGGTCTCCGTACTTCCCGAGCCGTGCCTGGACTTTGCCCCCATCCCCGGCGGCCTCGTGGTGGCGGACGGGCCGCTCGCCTTCTGGGCCGACGATGGGGTGGGCGGACTCGTGGACGCCGGGGCGCCCTGGGCCGTCGACCTGGGGGCGGAGCCGCTCCTCGCGTTTGACACCTCTCAGGTCCTGGCGGCGGCACGGGGCGACGCACGAATCCACCAGTTCACCTTCGACGCCTACACCCAGCGCGTCGCCAGCGCCGGGGTCGGAGGGGTGAGCTTGGAGTTCGGGATCCAGGTCTGGACGGTTCCGGCGCTGGATCTCCTCGAGGACGAGAACGGCCGAACGGCGGCTGTCGCGGCCGACGCCGGTTCGTTGGCGCGCGCCGATTTGGACTCAGACGGCGTCGACGAGGTCGTCATCGCGCACCCGACCGGGCTCGGGGTGGTGTTCGTGTCGTGGGAGGGGGAGTCCTTCTTCCCCGTCGATGGGTGGGTCGGCCCGATCCTGGCGGTGCGACGTGCGCTCTGCGACGAGGTCTGGGGGCTCGGCGACGGGGGGACCACCCTCCGGCGCGCCGTTGCGACCGACTGCCTCGCCGACCACGACGACGACGGCGACGGCTGGACGCGCGGCGCGGGCGACTGCGACGACGCCGACGCCAGCACCTACCCGGACGGGGCGCGGCAGTGCGACGGGCTGGATCACGACTGTGACGCAGTGATCGACGCGTCCCAGTTCTACTCGAACGCGTCCGCCGTACTGGAGGGCACCCAGGTGTACTTCAAGGCGCCCGACGCCTGCGCCTCGGGGACGGGGGTGGCCGTCGTGGAGGACCCGGCGAACGCGCAGGACGCCTATTGCGGCGAGAACGACGGCGGGGCCTTCTGTATCGTCTACGATCAAGGGGCCGTCGTCGTGTCGGTCCGTCTGAGCGCCGGAGGGGTGACCCTGGGAGAACAGGCGGTGGGCCTCACCGCGCTGAACGTGGCGCCGAGGTTCACCGATGGCACGCTCACGACCCTCGACACGACGCCCCGCACGGCAGAGGAGTGGCGGTTTACCTTCCACGAGCCGGGAGCCGACACGGTCACGATGGTGGTATCCGGGGCGCCGCCGGGCCTCGTCGCCGAGGACGAGCGCACGCTGCGTTGGACACCCTCCGCCGACGACGTAGGGACCCACCTGTTCTCGATCGTGCTCTCCGACGAGGACGGCGGACGCACCGAGGTACCGATGACCATCGTGGTCCACGATCCCTCGCCGGCCCCCGACGAAGACTCGGGGTGCGGCGGCGGGTCGGCTGGCGTCCTGGTCCTGGGTTGGGCGTTACGGAAGCGGCGGACCCGTGGCCTCGGATCAGGTTGAACCGAGCGCGCACAGCACCGCAGTGCCCATCGGGAGGACCACCCGCCGCCACGCCTCTTCGGTCGCGGCGTTTTGACGCGAAGCAGGGGCCCACCCGAACGCGGCGAGCCGCGCGACGTCCGCCTCGCCCCGGTCGGGTGCGGTGGGAGGCGGATGGGCCAACGCAGCCTGCGCAGCCTCCCGGGCCGCGGGCCCCCCCGTCGCCAGCGCCCACCGGAGGGTAGCCCAGGCAAGCTCGGCATGGCGGGTCTCGTCGCGGACGACCCCGGCGATCACCTGGCGCACGGCAGGGTCGGTCGCCCGTACCAACAGCCGCCCGTAGAGCCACGCACTGCACGTCTCCGCGACGCATCCATCCCGGGCCGTGACGTGCGCGAGGCCGGCGAGATCGTCCGCCAGCGCCACCCGGGAGGGCAGCGGGACCGGCCCCGGCTCGAGGGTCCGCGCAGCGAACGCCGAGGCGAGCGCGAAGCAGCGCCGGGCGTGGCGGGTTTCGTCGACGATGGCGGCGTGGGCGCGGGCGAGGAGCGCAGTGGGCGCGCCGTGTCGGAGGAGTTCCAGGCAGACCCGGTGGAACTCGGCGACCGACGCGTGTTCGGCGAGCGCGACGCCGATCCAGAACTGGGCGAGGCGGTGCCGGTCGTCGAGATCGAGGCCACTCAAGTCCGGTCCGACGCCGCCGGGGCGCAGGGGTCGAGAGAGCAGGGTCGCCACCACCGCCTCTCCCTCGGCGAGGAAGGGCCGGCCCATGCAGCCGGTGACTCCGAGCGTTTCGTAGGGGTATTCGGGGTCGACTGTCGGGCACTCCACCTGGACGGTGTAGCAGCAGTCGGCCCCTACACGGGCGGCATCGGCGAGCACGGCGGTTACGGCGCAGTCGGGCGCCGAAGAGCCCCAACCGTCGGGGTCCTGGAACGCCATCAGCGCGTCCACGGGAGACGGGCACGCCCCGCCCGTGTCGTCCAGCGGCGCGCACACCGTTTTCTGGGTGACTTCCTCCGCCAGCGCGCCGAGTAGCGGGATCGAGGCAATGCCCGCCGCCGTGGCCAGACGTCGCAGGAACGGCTGAAGGTCGGGGTGAGCCACGGGCGCCTCCGGCCGACATCGTACCCGCATCGGCCCCGCGCTGGCGCGGGGAAAGCCGCGGACGGGGAGCACTTCCGTGGCCCTGCGACGCCGCGGCGCGTAGCCGCCACGGCAATGCGCCGCACCACCCCCTTCGAGATGCAGCCATCGCCCCCAGTGGGCTACGCTCGCCCGATGTTCGAGCTCCTCTTCCTCGGCAACTCCTACACCTTCCAGAACGAGCTCGACGTCGTCACCGCCGACGTCCTCACCGCGGGGGTGCACCCGGAGGCCACCGCCACCCGGCTCGCCGAAGGCGGGTACACGTGGTCCCTCCACCGTGACCAGTGTGAGACCGCCGACTCCGCCTGGGACGAGGCCCTCGTGGACCCCGGACACCCCTGGGGCTGGGTGATCCTCCAGGAGCAGAGCCAGATCCCGGGCTTCCCCCACACCGAGCCGGACTGGACGGAGAGCGCGGACGCCGGCGCGGCCCTGAACGCGTACGCCGCCGCGCTGGGGAGCGAGACGGTGCTGCTCATGACCTGGGGCCGACGGCTCGGCGACGAGACGAACCCCAGCCTGTACCCCGACTTCCTCACCATGCAGGACGCCCTCACCGACGGCTACCTGACCTACCGGGACCGCTTCGCGACCGAGGCGCGGCCGGTCTGGGTCGCCCCGGCCGGGCTCGCGTTCCAGGCCGTCTACGAAGCGGTGGCCGCCGACGGCCTGACCCCCGAGGACGACGGCACGCTCTTCTCCATCCTCTATCAGGAGGACGGGAGCCACCCGGCCCCCGCCGGCACCTGGCTCACGGCGTGGGTGATCTACGCGACCCTCACCGGGGAGTCGCCCATCGGGCTGCCGCTCCCCAGCCAGATCCCCGCCGAGGACGCGACGCGGCTGCAGGAGATCGCCGACGAGGTGGTCCTGGGCAACGCCGCCGGGCTGGTCTACCCCTGGTCGACCGACACCGGGGCCACCGACACCGGGGCCACCGACACCGACGACCCCGGAACCACCGACACCGACGACACCGGAACCACCGACACCTCGGGGACGCCCGGCGCGGACTCCGGGACGCCCAAGGCCGACGCGACCGCCTGCGGGTGCGCCAGCGGGGCGGGGTCCGCGGGGTGGACGGCGGCGTGGCTCGGCTTCGCCGCCCTGGCCCGGCGTCGGCGCGCGCGGGGATGAGCGAGGTCGTCGACGCCGCGCCCGTCGAGGCGGC
>JAYVAS010000315.1:0-3373 GCA_043750895.1 Pseudomonadota bacterium | reverse complement strand
GCGGTGGTGGTCGGCTGCTCGGGCGAAGGAGTCATCGCTGGGAGCCGCTCGGAGGAGCGGGAACGGGTGGTCTCCGTGCTGGCGGTGCGGTCTTCTGGTCTCCGATTCGCGTCGGTGCTGGTGGAGGGGTACGGAGCCGACCCGCGCGGTGCGGGCGCCAGGCTCGCCACGTGGGTGAACCAGCAGGAGGCGACCGACGCGCTCGCGTTGTTGGTCTTCCCGGACGGGCTCGTCGGCGACTGCACGTCGATGCTCGACGCGCTCGGCAACGGCCTGCTGGTTCCCCTGCCCATCGTGGGAGGCACGTCGGCCGACGCGTTCACCTTCGAGAAGACCTTCCAGTGGGCGGGCGACCGGGTGGCGTCCGAAGCGGTCAGCGCGCTGTTGATCCGGGGGGCCGGGTCGGTGAAGACCGCGGTGAGCCACGGGTGCGAGCGACTGGGCTCCCAGCGCACCGTGACCCGGGCGTCGGGCGGGTGGCTGCACGAGATCGACGGCGAGCCCGCCTGGTCGGTGTTCAAGGAGTACCTGGACGGGGATCCGACCGAGCTCAACGCCGAGGGCGTGGCCCACCTCTGTGTCGGTGAGTCGATCGAGACCGAGCCCGGAAGCGACTACGGGCCGCTCATCATCCGGACCCCCTTGAAGCTGGACGCCGCGTCGGGCGCGTTGTTCTTCCCCGGGGGCGGGCTGGCCGAGCGCTCGACCATCCATCTGACCCGCCGGGATCAGGATCGGATCCGTCGGAGCGCGAAGGCCTCCGCCGAGTCCCTGGGGGCCGGTCTGTCGGGCGCTCCGGCCTTCGTGTTCCAGTTCGACTGCTCGGGGAGGGGTCGGATGCTGTTCGGCGGCGGGGTCGCCGCGGCGCTCGTGGAACCCCTGCGCGTCGCGCTGGGCGCCGATACGCCGTGGGTGGGCTTCCACGGGTACGGCGAGGTTGCGCCGATCGGCGGTCGGGCCCGCTACCACAACTACGCCGTCGTCCTCTGCGCCGTGTTCGACTCGGAGAGCCGGTGACGGGCGAGCGCGACAACCTCGTCAGCCTCAACGCACAGATCAAGCTGCTGGTACGGACCGAGCAGCGCCTCTACCGATCCCAGCTCCAGCTCGACCTGCAGCTCGCGCGCATCCAGGCGCTCGCGCGGTGGTCCCTCGCGGTGCGCCTCGACGAGACCCCGGACGAGCTCCTCGTACGCAGCCTCTCGCTGTTCACCGACGTCGTCGACTGCGACTGGGCGTTGGCGCTCGCCCTCGGGGACGGCGGCGGTGTGGAGGCGTCGGTCCCGGCCGTCGCGGCACCCCCGCGCGGAGATCCCGCCGAGGCCTACGCGTGGTTGCTCGGGATCGAGGAGACCTGCGCGCTCCCGGCCAACGCGCCGTTGCCTCCCGCCGTCGCCGCGCTGATAGCGGCCGTTCGCCGCGTCAACCCGGCCGGCGTCCCGCTTCCCCTGGCGTCCGACGCGCTCCTGGTGTTGGTGCCGATCCGGACGGGCGGAGTCGCCACCGCCATGGTGGTGCTCTGTACCGTGACGCCGCGGCGGGTGTGGGCCGAGGGCGAGGCGAGCGCGTTGGTCTCGTTTCTCCAGGTGGCGGCCTCCCACGTCGAGAACGGCCTCGCGAACGCCCGGTTGAGCCTGCACCTCCGCAAGAAGACCGAGGAGCTGGAGGAGAGCGTCGCCAAGCTCGAGCGGGCCCAGCACGAGCTGGTCCACGCCCACAAGATGGAGGCCATCGGCGAGCTCGCGGGCGGCGTGGCGCACGAGTTCAACAACCTCCTCACCGTGATCATGAGCCACGCGCTGCTGGTCGGAGAGAGCGTCTCGGACGAGTCGGTCGGCCACGACGTGGCCGCGATCGTTCGCGCGGGCGAGCGGGCGACCACGATCACCCGCCAGTTGCTGGCCCTGGGGCGGAGGCAGCGGCTCGCGGTCGAGCTGGTGGACCTCAATCGGGTCGTCCCGGCGGTCGCTGAGGTGCTGCGGCACTCCATCGGCGAGCACATCGAGCTGCGCTTGAACCTCGACCTCTCGGACTGCACCGTACTGGCGGATCGCAGTCAGGTCGAACAGGTGCTGCTCAACCTCGTGGTCAACGCCCGCGACGCCATGCCCGACGGCGGGGCCCTCACCCTCACCACCCGACCGGCCACTGCGGAGGACTGCCCTCCGGGGGAGGTGCCGGCCTGCGCGTGGCGCGAGCATGTCGTGCTGGAGGTGGCGGACACGGGCCACGGCATCGACCCCGAGTCCCTGGGTCGCGTCTTCGAACCGTTCTTCACCACCAAGCCCCGGGGGACCGGCTCGGGCATGGGGCTCGCGGTGGTGTATGGCATCGTGACCCAGTCTCGGGGCACGGTGTCGGTGTCGGCGCGCCCTGCGGGCGGGACCTGTTTCAAGGTCGTGCTGCCGCGCCCCGGTGGCGCGGAGAAGGAGGCTACCCCCCAGGCCGAGCCCCGCGGCACCATCCTCGTGGTGGAGGACGAGGACGCGATCCGTCGCCTGGCACGGCGGGTCCTGGAGCGGGCGGGCTTCGCGGTGTTGGACGCCCGGGACGGCGATGAGGCCATGGGCGTCTGGCGCGCCCGGACCACGCCCATCCACCTGGTGCTCAGCGACGTGGTCATGCCCCGGATGGGGGGGGTCGAGCTGTGCAGCCGCATCCGGGCCGAAGCGCCCGACCTGCCGCTGATCCTGATGTCCGGCTACGCGGCGGACCTGGTGCGGGATGTCGAGGCGGCGAGCGGGGCCCGGTACCTGGCCAAGCCCTTCGGGCCGGCCCACCTGCTCTCGGCGGTCGAAGCGGCGTTGCTGGGGGAGTGAGGCCGGGTGCCCGAACCCCGCAGCACTACCGCTGGGACATGTTGTTCCCGCTGGGGTTGGTGCGGTGCATCGGCGTGACCAGCCGGGCGAGCAGGGCCAACACGCGGGCTCGGAGGGAACCGTCCGCACCACGAAACAGCTGCCGAACACACATGAAGAAGGCTTATCCGGTCTCGCCGTAGTCGCGACGACCCGCCCCTTCGTGGGCGGTGCGCCCGCAACAACCGCCGGGTAGGTGGGGGGGATGTGGCTGGTGCTGGCACTCTCGATCGCCTTCGGGGCGGAGCATCCCGACTTCACCGGCTCGTGGGTGTTGGACGCCGCGGCGTCCGACAGCGCGGACGCGCTGCTCGCCGCCTGGGGAGTGCCCTGGGTCCAGCGTCAGGCGGTGAAGGCGATGAGCCCCACGCAGACCATCACCGTCGAGGGAGACACCCTCACGCTGGTGATCGACGTCACGGTCCTGGTGCGCACGGAGACCCTCAAGCTGGACGGGTCGCCGCAGGTCTCCACGACCCTGAGCGGCGCCCCCGCCACCACGCGGAGCGGGTGGG
>JAYVAS010000314.1:0-6056 GCA_043750895.1 Pseudomonadota bacterium | reverse complement strand
AAGGACATCAGCGCGTTGGCGCGGTCGTAGCCGGGCGCGATGCGCGCGAACATCGCCTCGACCGCGGGGGCCCGGTCCGGGTCTCCCGCGACGGGGTTGACGTTGGTGGCGGTCGTGCTCACGAGGCGCGCTCGACCAGGTAGGTGCCCAGCACGGCGAGGGCGTCGCGGTGGGGTGACGGGGGCAGACCGTCCAGGAGCGACAGGGCCTCGTCCACCCGGCGACGGGCCTCTTCGAGCGCGTCCTCCAGCGCCCCGGAAGCGCGGATCTCGGCGACCAGGGCGGGGATGTTCGCGTCGGGGTCAGCGAGGCGCCCCCGCAGGTCGGGGATGCGCGCCATGGCGTAGAGGAGCGGCAGGGTGAGCTTCCGCTCGCGCAGATCCTGGCCGGGAGGCTTGCCGGTGGGGCCGCCGTAGTCCAGCACGTCGTCGGTGATCTGGAAGGCCACCCCGACCGCGCGACCGTACCGATCGAGCATGGCGGCGGCCTCGGCGTCCCCCTTGGCGAGCGCGCCCGCCATGGCGCACCAGGCGATCAGGGCCGCCGACTTCTTGTCGATCATCTCCAGGTACTCGTCGAGGGACGTGTCGAGGTTGCCCGCCCGCTGGAGCTGGAGCACCTCGCCTTCCGCCATCGCGGTGACCGCCTGGGCGAGCCGGGTCACCGCCGCCTGGCCGCCTTCGGTCGCGGCGACCAGCACGGCGCGGGCGAGGTTGTAGTCGCCGGTGAGGATCACGGCGGCGTTCCCGTAGACCCGCTGCGCGGCGGGCTTGCCGCGGCGGGTGTCGCCCTCGTCCACGACATCGTCGTGGAGCAGCGAACCGAGGTGGATCATCTCGCCCACACACATCAGCCCGTCGATCGGGCCTTCGAAGCCGACGGCACCGGCCCCGAGCGCGGTGAGCAGCGGACGGAGGCGCTTTCCGCCCGATTCTGCGAGGTAGCTGCTGATCGCGGCCACCACGGCCACCTCCGACCCGACCTCCCTGGCCAGGCGGGCTTCACAGGCCGCCAGCGCCGGGGCGGCGAGCCCGAAGGCGTCCGCGGCGGTCTGGATGCGCGTGAGCGGGGCGCCGCCGTGTACGCCGCTAGGGCGGGTCCGGCGAACAACCGAGGCGGGATCTACACGATCGAGCTTTGACTGGTACAGTGCGCCTTCCATCCGGCCTCCGGGGTGGTCGCTTCACAGATTTCAATTATAATTGAAACGCTTGAGGAGCGCACGTCAATGGCCGAAGCGCAGGTAGCCCAGGAAAGAGCGGTCGGCATCGCCGCCGAGGCGATCGGCGAGGTGATGCGCTTCTGGAACTTCAAGCCGTCGATGGGCCGGATCTGGACGGCGCTGTACCTGTCGCCCGAGCCGCTCGACGCCGAGCAGATCGAGCGCATCACCGGACTGAGCAGCGGCAACGTGTCGATGTCGCTCTCCGAGCTGCTGCAGTGGGGGGTGGTGCGGCGGTCGCCGGATGCTGGGCGCCGCCGGCTCTTCACGGCCGAGACCGACGTCTGGAAGCTGGTGGCGCACGTCTTCGAGAACCGTGAGCTGCGGCTCATCGATCAGACCATCGCCCACCTCGAAGAAGCGCTCCGCATCGTCGAGGACCAGGGGAAGTCGTCCCAGCCGGTGGAGATGCTGCAAGGGCGCTTCCTGGTCACCCGTCTCGCCGGGCTCATCGGCCTCGCGAAGACCGGGCGGGCGATCGTCTCGCGCCTGGCGCGTACGGGGGCGACCGATCTGACCCCGCTGCGAGAGGTGTTGCGGGGGAGGGTGGGGTAGGAGCCTGGATGCCGCGCGCGGGGGCAGGCCAGTCAGGTGCAGGTGGCCGTCGCACCATCGCAGGTGAAGTCTGCGGCGTCGCCGTAGCTTCCGCTCGGGACGGCGCCGCCCACATCGTCCGGCGTGTTGTCCGTGGAGTCGACGCCCCAATCGGTCTGGGCGGAGCTGAGGGTGGCTCCCGCCGTCAGGTACGCCCCGCCGGCCTCCCCGGCGACGTTGTCGGTGACGCTACTCTCCGTCAACGTGGTCGCGCCCCACACGTACAGGCCGCCGGCGGTCAACGCGCGGTTGCCGGTGATGCTGGTCGCCTCGATGGTAACGCTCTCCAGCGACAGGCCACCCGCGGTGAGGGCGGCGTTCTCAGAGACGGTCGACTCCCGGACGGTCGAGCCCGACAGTAGGTAGGCGCCTCCGCCGCGATACGCCCGATTCTGCGCCAGCGTGCTCGCATAGAGATCGGCTGTGCCGTAGACGGCGCCCCCCTCCTCCCCAGCGCCGTTGCCCGTCGCCACGAGCTCGCTGATCGACCCACCCCCCAAATCCAGACATCCGCCCCTGCGGGCACGGTTGGACTCGCAGCGCAGCCCGTCCACCACCAGCGAACCGGACCAGTCCACCACCACACCCCCATAGGCGCCGGCGGCGTTCCCGGTGGCGGTGACGTCGGTGAGCGCGACCCGGGCGGAGGGGTCCAGCGTCGCCAGGGCGCCGCCTGACCACATGGCCCAGTTGTCGTCGAACGCGGTCGACCGTACATCCAGGCTCCCCGCGTCCACGCTGATGGCGCCTCCAGCGTCGGCCTGATTTCGAGCGAAGCTCCCCCCCGTCCATGTCACCACCCCGCCGATGCGGACCCCCCCTCCGTACGGCGCGGTGCAGTCCATCACGTCGACGTCGACAGCGTCCATCGACCCGAGGACCAGGATCCCGCCGCCCCCCACCGTGTCCACTCCACGGTGCACACCGACGCCCGAAAGGGTCAGCGTCGCGCCCTCCTGCACGGTCAACACCCGGTGCGCGTCCTCGCCGCTCAACAACGCCACGGTGGACCCACCGAGCCCCGTGATCACGAGGTCTGTCGTGATGTCCAGGTCGGCCGGCCAGTCTCCGGGGCAGACCGAAATCGTGGCGCCCGGCGCCGCGACCGCTACCGCGTCGCCGACGGACAGGTAGCCGACGCCGTCCAGAAGCGCAGCGATCCCTGTCCCACATCCGGCCGAGACGGTAGCCGAGCGCTTCGGGGGCGCCGAGGTGCTGCTCCGAGCCGCCGCCGGAGCGGACGGTGCGAAGGTGCACTCCCCGGCGGCACAGATGGCGATCTCCTCGGCCCCAAGGTCTGGGTAGACAATGCCGACGTCCACCAGCCCGAGGTCGCCGCCGATGTTCTCGGCGCCGTCGGCTCCGAAGTCGGCGAGGAGCTCGGTGACCCAGACCGCGTGCGCAGAGCCGATGGCCACCCCGCCACCGACCAAGGCCTCGTTGCTGATGATGCGGGTGTCGATGAGCAACGTTTCGCCGTCCAGGTATAGGGCACCGCCCGCCTCGGTGGCCACGTTCTCCGTCAGCGAGCTCCCCCAGATCTGCGTGACGCCGCCGGCCACGCCACCCCCCAGCCGGGCCTGGTTCCCCGTGAACTCGCTGTCGCTGATGCGTATCGGATGCCCATACGCGGGCTGCGTCGCGTAGAGCCCCCCGCCGGCATCGGCGACGTTGCCGACGAAGGAGACCCGGTGGAAATGCACGTAGCTGCCGGTCCCGTCGTCCCGGGACCAGACCCCACCGCCGTCGTCCCCGGCCGAGTTCTCCGAGAACGAGGAGTCCACGACGATTGCCGCCACGTTGCTGCGGTACGGACCCTCGATGCACGCGCCACCGCCGTCCTGTTCCGCGCGATTTCGGGTGACGGTCGTGCGCCGAATCACGGTATCGGTGTCGACGTCGAAAGCCCCGCAGTACACCGCCTCATTGTCTTGGAACGTGACGTCGACGAGGTCGAAGCCCCAGAACGCAGCTCCTCCGCCCACGTCGGCGCGGTTGCGCTCGAAGACGACATCGGGGCCAATCACCCCGTTGGGGAAGCCTCCCCACCCGTAGAAGCCACCTCCGACCGCCGCGTGGTTGTCGACGAGGCGCACGCGCGCGAGGGCCACCTCGCCGTAGACCCCGCCGCCCCAGTCGGAGGTCTCCCCGCAGGCGATGGTGAGGTCGACGACTTCGACACGAATGAGGTCCGCGGCGGTGAGTACCCGCCCCGCCCCGCCTCCGTCCAACACCGTGGCCTCTCGTCCTGCGCGCCCCCGGAGGGTGATGTCGGCGGTGAAGGTCACGGTCGCCGGCCACGTGCCAGGGCAGACCTCCACGGTATCGCCGGAGACCGCCGCGGCCACGGCGTCGGCCACGCTGGCGTACGTCGTGTCGCCAACCAGGGCGGCCACCCCGTCCGGACAGGCCGGATCGGGGTCGACTGGTACAGGCTCGGGGGCCGTGCAGTCCCTCGGGACGATCGTGATCCCGGTGTCCACGGTGGGGCCGGAGTCAATGAGAAGGGTCCCCGTCTCGAACGTCGGGATCGACGGGGTGGTGGCGGCGGGCGGCATGGTTTCGGCGAGCCCGGTGTCCACCGTCTTCGGGGACTGACGGCACCCGATGAGGGCCACGAGCACGATGCACGGCCGGATCATGCAGCCGCGTATCACAGCCGCGTAGACCGGTGTTGCGGGGCCGCGTGGGGTAGGGGCCGCATGCCCCTCTCCTCCTCCCCTGGCCCCCTCCCCCCGCCCGATCAGGCGTGGTCGGCCGTCCGCGACTTCGTCACCCGCTGCCGCGGCTGGGCCGTCGCCGAGATCGCCCGTCGGCAGGCGAATGGCAAGCCGACCGCCGAGTGGGAGTCGTACCTCCGCTTCACCGACCACACCCTGGCCGAGCTGGACAACGGCACCCTCGACCCGTGGTTCGCGCTGCCGCCTACGCCGGATCCAGTCGATCGCGGATGAGCACCGCGATCACGAACAGGGCCGTCACCACCAGCGAGACCACGCCCACCTCGACGCCCATCGTCCCCTCCTCGAGCAGGAAGTGCTCGGCGAGCCACTCCGCTGCGAAGAACAGCAGGAAGTAGCGGACCAGGCGCCAGGGGTTCCCGCGCGAGGCCGAGAACCGGAACGCGTAGATCGCCGTCATGGACGCGGCGACCGAGGCCGAGACGAAGAGGCCGAGCACGAGGGACCGCCAGGACTGCGTCGGGCTAACGCTCCGGCAAGCCGCCTGGAAGCGCTGCGCGTCGGTCTCCGGGCGGCAGCATCGCCTCCGCCTCCGCCAATGACTCCGCCACGACCAGCACGCTGGTGACGTCGGCGTGGGTCGGGTCGGAGGTGAACAGGGCGCCGCCTTCGATCACCGGCGGCGTGCCGCGGGTGCGCACCGGGTGGGCGGTCCGGAGCGCTTCGGCCCACGCGTCGAGGTCGCCCACCTCTCGCCGGGTGACGATGCGCCACAGGCCCACGCGGCCGCGGAGCACCCGCCGCTCGATCGCCTGGGCGATCCGCCCCATCGTGGTCCGGGGGTTCAGCTCGGCGACGCGCAGGCGAAGGCCGTCCGGGGTGCGGTGCAGGAACAGGTCCAGCCCCGCGTAGCCGATGTCCGGCAGGTGGGGGAGCAGCGCCCGGACCAGGGCTTCGAGGGTCGGCTGGATGGGGGCGAGGGCCTGGCGAACGTCCGGGTCGAGGCCGTCGTGCCATCGGCCGAGGACGGCGCCGAGGTAGCGGCCGTGCGGTCCGGCGAGGAAGCGGCCCCAATGGTCGATGCGGCCGGTGGTGGTGTCGAACTGGATCGAGAGGTCGGCGACGCGGTCGCACCACGGCTCGACGACGAGCGCGGCCTGGGTGCGCAGGATCTCGGCGGCCCACGCCGGGGCCGGGTGGCGGCGGAGGCCGCGGCCGGCGGTGCCGTAGGGGGCCTTCAGCGCGACGCCGTCGGGCAGATTGTCCAACGCGGCCGGATCGGTGAGGACCGTGCTGGGGACGCGGTCGAGGAGCGGATCGTCGAGGGCGGCGAGGAGGGCGGGCAGACGGGCCGCGAGCCAGGACTTGGCGTAGACGCCGCGCAGGTGGTCGGGGTCGAGCGGGGGCAGCCCGTCGAGCGGGACGCCCGCCGTGCGCAGCCGGGTGACGGTTCGTGGGCTCCAGCCCCAGGGGCGTAATCGGCCGAGTCGGCGGCCGGCCACGGTCGACGTGAACTCGGGCAGCGCGAAGCCGGCGGCCTTCAGGGTGGCGAGAAACGG
>JAYVAS010000313.1:0-6369 GCA_043750895.1 Pseudomonadota bacterium | reverse complement strand
GACGCCACGCTCCACGGCGTGGTGGATTTCTCCGGCGTCGACGACGCCGCGTGGGACGAGCTGGTCCTCGGGCTGTCGGCGCCGGCCACGCCGGTCCTCGCCACCATGCGGTTGGACGACTGGTTCAGCGACGAGCGGGTGGTCACGGTGTTCGGCTTCGACACCGACCTGCCGTCCAACCTGGTGTTGGAAGGCGAGGCCGAGGACTACTTCGTCCGTACCGGCGCCGGTCCGTCCGGGAGCTGGGTGCTCGCTGGTCCGCTCAAGGTCAGCGACGTGTCGGCCGCCACGGGTTCCACCGGAGATGCCCTCCGGCTGCTCATCGACCACCTCGACGTCATGCGCTGGGGCTGGGCCGGCGGCGCCACCACCACCCTGAACAGCACCACTGAGCTCGGCCTGGCGCCGGCGTCGACCTTCGACCACGCCACCGTGGTGGCCGTCCCCGAGCTGCCCACGGGCTTCACCGGCGCCGAGGACGTGCTGGTGATGACCGCCGAGGACCGCGACGGCGAGGGCTACTACATCACCGGCTTCGCGCTTTCGGCCGGGGACGCGGTCTCGGTGCCCCACGTCGACCCGGCGGGGGTCACGGACTCCCGCGGGACCGCGGTCGTGGCCTACGCGCAGGCGGGCGGGCTGGGCGGAACGGGGGGGACGAGCGTGGCCTCGGGGACGGTGGACGCGCTCGGCAACGGCACCGTCGCCGCCTTCCTCGACCTGCCGGTGATCTCCAGCTGGGACCCCGCGACGCGGGCCATGGCCGTCACCACCGACGGCGACGCCGACTTCGTCCACGTCCTGCTCACCGACTCCCACCACCTCCGGCACCACCTTTACGTGGGGGACGCGTGGTCCGGCACCGTGCCCAACACCCTCGCCGACTTCGGACGGGCCACGGCGGTGATCGACGTGGAGACGGTGGCGACCGCCGATGACACCTTCGAGGCGCGCTGCGGGCGCGGTCAGCTGGACGTCCGGGCCATGCCCGCCGTCGCTGCTTCACACACACGACAGGAGTGACGGATGTGGGATGAGGTCAACGCCGGATTCGCGGCGCTGTCAGTGCGCGAGGAAGTGAAGCTGGCGGCGGCCCGGAATCTGAAGCGGTGGGCGGAAGGCCCGGCCTTCTCCGCGTACCATCCGATGATCGAGGCGCTGGTGGCGGCGGGTCGGTGGGACCTGTTGTTGGACAGCTTCTACCAGGTCCTCCCCTTCGGAACGGGGGGGCGGCGTGGGCCGGTGGGCGTGGGGCCCAACCGCTACAACCCGTGGACGCTGGCGGCCTCCGTTCAGGGCCACGCGGCCTGGCTCAAGGGGCGTTTCCCCGGGAAGCCGCTCCACATCGTGCTCGCGTACGACGTGCGCCGCTACGCCGACGCCAACGGCGTGTATCCCGAGGGCGTCCCCAACCCCTGCGCGGGCCTCTCGAGCCGCGACTTTGCGGAGATCGCCGCCGGGGTCTACGCGAACGTCGGGGTGACCACCACGCTGTTGCCCCCGGGTTCGGACACCTACGTCTCCACCCCGGAGCTCTCGTTCGCGATCCGGCACCTCGGCGCCGACGGCGGGTTGAACATCTCGGCGTCGCACAACCCCCCCGACGACAACGGGGGCAAGTTCTACAACGCCCTCGGCGGCCAGGAGGTACCCCCCGACGACGAGACGATGGCCTTGGAGGTGGAGAAGGTCAATGAGGTGGCGTGGATGGAGTTCTCGGCCGCCCGCGCGGCCGGGTGGGTGCGTGACTACGCGCCCGCGGTCCACGAGGCGTACATCCAGATGAACGTCGCCACCTCGCTCTCGCCCGAACGGGGCGCGCGCGTGGTCTTCACCGGGCTGCACGGCACCGGAGACACGACGGTGGTGGAGGTGCTCCGCAGCGCCGGCTTCATCGTCGACGTAGAGCCCACGCAGGCACCCCACGACGGGAGCTTCGCCGAGGTCCCGTTCCGGACGCCCAACCCCGAGGTGCGGGCGTCGATGGACCGCGCGGTGGCCCTCGCCACCCGGCTCGGCGCCGACCTGGTGATGGCCTGCGACCCCGATGCCGACCGGATCGGCCTGTGCGCGCGGGAAGGGCACGGCGCGCCGGACCCGACCGCGTTCCGCTTCTTCAACGGCAACGAGATCGCCGCCCTGGTCACCGAGCACCGCCTCGCCCTCGGCCACTTCGCGCACCCGATCGTGATGAAGACGGAGGTGACCTCCGACCTCGTCCGCCGCGTCGCGGTGCGGCACGGCGCCGCGGTGGTGAGCCACCTGATGGTCGGGTTCAAGTACATCGGCGACGGCATCCACCAGCTCGAGCAGCACGGCGCCTTCGGCGGGGTCCGCGGCGTCGCGGCGGACTTCGCGGTCGGCGTCGAGGAGTCCCACGGCGTGCTCGTGACCCCGGCGCTCCGGGACAAGGACGCGGCCGGGGCGGCGCTCGCGCTGGCCGAGTACGCCGCGATCCTCAAGCGGGAGAGCCGGACCCTCGGCGACGCCCTCCGGGACCTCTGGAAGCGGGAAGGCTACGTCCACAACGAGCTCGTCAGCACCGTGATGCGCGGGGCCGCGGGCAAGGGCCGGATCGACCGCATCCAGGCTTCGCTCCGCGCCGATCCGCCGCGCACCATCGGCACGTGGGCGGTGACCTCGGTCCTCGATCGCGCCGATCCCAACGGTCCGCTCGGGCCGATCCGGAGCGGCACCGACGCCGCCAGCCGCGACGTGCTGGTGTTTCAGCTCGGGGACCACGCGCGGGTCCTGGTCCGGCCCTCCGGGACCGAACCGAAGAACAAGATCTACGTCGAGGTGGCCGGGACGCCGGGCGCGCCGGTCGAGACCGAGGTGCCGCGGGTGGCTGGTCTGGCCCGCGAGCTGGCCCTGGACTTCGCGGCCATCATGCTGGCGCGGGTAGACATCGTCCTGCCGCGTTGGGCGCTCCGCGTGTCGGACCTGGTCGCCATCGAGCAGAAGACCCACTTCGCCACGACCTTCATCCCGCACCTGCGCGCGTGGGACGGGTCGGCGGCAGACGCAGCGCTCCAGACGTGGATCGACGCTGAGCTGCGCCCCTACGGCAAGGACCCCCGGAAGCTGGTCACCGACGGCGTCCGCGCGGCCGCGGCCCAGTACGGAGACGGGCGCCTGATCGAGATGCTCAACGCCGGCGGCGGTTGAGCAAGAGGCCGATCCCGACGAGGAGCGCGGTGCCGAGTCCGCCGCTCACGTCGTTCGTGTGGCAACCGCAGCCCGAGGTGGTGGTGCCGCCGGCGTCGTTGGCGTAGACGCGCACCTCGTCCGGGCTCGAGTAGTAGACCCCGTCGAACACCGTGAGGGTGGCGGTGTAGGTCCCGGAGATGTCGGCGACGAAGGTGGGCGACACCGACGTTGTGCCTGACAGGCTGGCGGTCGACCCGCCCGGCTTGGAGAAGGTCCAGACGTAGGCGAGGCTGTCGCCCTCGGCATCGGTGGAGCCGCTGCCGTCGAGGGTGACCGTGTCGCCCGTGGTGACGGTCTGATCGGATCCGGCGTTCGCCACGGGGTACCCGTTCGCCTCGGCCGCGGTGATGACCACCTGGTCGGCGGTGCTGTCGGCGGCGCCGTCGCTGACCACCAGGGAGACGGTGTACGCACCGGGGAGGTCGGGCACGAACTGGGGGTTCGAGAAGCTCGCGTTGATGAGGGCCGCCGCCGAGCCGCTCGGGGCGGAGGAGATCTCCCATTGGTAGTCGAGCGCGTCCCCGTCGGCGTCGTAGGAGGCGGAGCCGTCGAGGGCCACGACGCTGCTGACCAGGGCCTCCTGGTCGTCCCCTGCATCGGCGACCGGCGCCGTGTTGCCGTCGACCGCGGAGTCGATGGGTCCGGTCTCGCCGGGGCCGGTGGGGTCGAGGTTCTTGCCCCCCGAATCGTCCGACTTGTAGGTCTCGAGGCCGCCTGAACAGGCGAGGAGGAACAACAGGGGAAGGGTGGTCACCGGTCAATGATACCGGTTCGGGTCGGGAATGGCCAATGCGCGGGCCAGCGCTTCGACGGTCTCGACCCGAATGTCGGCGCCGACCGGGTCGCCGATGCCCCAGCCCACCCCGATCACCCGCACCCCGGCCGCACGACCGGCGGCGACGTCGGCGTCCCCGTCTCCGACCAGGTCGGCCTCAGTCACGCCGAGCCGCGCCATCGCGGTCAGGAGCATCCCGGGATGGGGCTTGCGGGTAGGGGTGGAGTCGCCGCCGAGGACCACCGGGAAGTACCGGCGCAGATCCAGGAGATCGAGGAGTCGGAGCGTGAGCGCCTCCGGTTTGTTGGTGACCACCGCCATCGGGCGGTCGAGGGCGTCGAGCAGGGCGCGCAGCCCCGGGGGGTAGACCCGGGTGTGGTCCGCGAGGTGATCCGCGTAGGTGGCCAGGAACCACCGGAGGTGGTCGTCCTCGAACCGGCCTCCGGCGGCGGTGACGCAGCTGCTCACCAGGGCGTGTGCGCCGTGGCCGATGCGCGCCCGTACCTGCGCGTCCGCCAACGGGGCCAGGGACGCCTGCGCCAGCGTGCGGTTGATGGCGGCGATGAGGTCTCCGGCCGAGTCGACGAGCGTACCGTCGAGGTCCCAGAGGACGGCGCGGGCGGTCACGGCGCGGGGGGGCGGGGAAGGGCGCTGAGCCGGGGACCCTGCTCGCGGGGGTACAGGACGGTGATCCCCAACGACGGCCAGTTGGTGTAGTCGCGCAGGTGATGGATGTACCAGTCCACGCGGTCGTCCCGCACCTTCTGCGCGCCCATTCGGGTGGCGTGGCGCATCCGGGGGCCGTCTTCGGTGGTGACGACCATCGAGATGTGGGTGGTGATGACCGGGGACCAGTCCCGTGGAACACGGAGCGTGAGCAGCAGGGCGCCCTCGGGGATGCGCGGTAGTGCTTCCTCGGCGGCGTCCAGGTCCAGGTAGGAGAGGGTCCACGGCCCGACCGGGAGCGCGGCGTCCGGCAGCGAGAAGAAGGAGCGGCGTCGCCAGTGTTTCCAGACTTCGGGGGTGACGTCCTTCACCAGCGTGGAGGCGCGGCCGACGCGCGCGGTGATGTCCTCTAGGAGCCCGCTCTGGATCGCCCCGGGGACCCACTCGGCCTCCATGAAGTGCCGACGGCTCGTGTAGGAGGGCGTTCCCTTGTAGCGCAGCGCGTTCCGGATCTCCGGGGCGTAGAGGGGGTCCCCGGCCAGGGCGAGGGAGACCACCTCCTCGACGAAGGTGAGGCAGTCGAAGGTGTCGTAGCGGGCCGGGGGGTCCGTGTCCTCGCCGATGCCCTCACCCGCCGCTTCGTTGGTGTACGGGAGGTTGAGGAAGGTGCGGCTGGCAGCGTCCATCCGGACCCCGAGCGGGGCGCCACGTGCGGCGCGGACGGCGGCGATCACCTCGCCGGGGACGGTCCATCGCTCGGGCGCAACGCGCACCGAGGGGGAGAGGGGCGGGGGCGCGTCGCCCGGCGTGGTCGGCGTGGGCGCGGGGACCCCCTCGACGGCTTCCGCGGAGCCATCCTCGGCGTCGTCACCAGGGAGCGCGGCCCCGACCGAGGCCAGCAGCCCGAGCGCCACGAGCGTGCGACGGGCGACCGACACGACGCGGGCGGCCCGATCAGGCGCGCCGCGCGGGGAGGGGGCGAGGGGCACCGGAGCCTCAGACCCGCATGCGTTGCTGATAGCCGGCGATGGTCTGGAGCATCTGCTCCATCCGTCGTTGATCGAGCGCCTCGTCGGCGAGGGAGAGGGATCGTTCGACCACGTCCCCCATGGCGCGGTTGAGCAGGTAGCGCCGCTCGCTCTCGGGACGCTTCTTCAAGTTCCGGAGCACCCGGTCCACCGGGAGGCGGCCTCCGGGGAGCAGCTCGACGTGGGTGAACAGGACCGCGTGGGGGCCCGAGGTGCCCTCCACGAGGACCTGGGCCCGGGACTGCCCGACTCCCCGCCCGAGCGCGGCGTCGATGGCGGTCACGACCGTGGCCAGGACCTCGTTGACGACGTCGATCTTGCTGCGCGCCTCGGCGTCCACCAGCTTGCGCCCGGCGAAGTTCAGCGAGACGACGGAGGGGGCGGACTTGAGGGCGGCGGCGTCGGCCTCCTCCATCTCCACCAGCAGGGTGTCCGCCGGGGGGGCGGCCTCGGTGAGGGTGGTGTCGCGCAGCACGACCCGGTCCAGACTGCGCTTCGCCTGGGTGAAGCTGCCGTCGGCCCGGGTGTAGTCGTGGTCGGCGAACGCGGCCATCTCGTCGTCGTTGTTGACCGGGGTGAGCAGGTGCACCGGGCTCACCCCGGGGGCGCTCGAGAAGCCCGAGCGGTCGACCTCCTCGGTGTGCTCGTCGCCTTCGGCCTCGGCGTCCATGAGCCCGTCGACCTCGGCGA
>JAYVAS010000312.1:0-3021 GCA_043750895.1 Pseudomonadota bacterium | reverse complement strand
CGAGGGACTCAATCGGGCGTGGGAATCCCACACACCAGGGTCTCGCCCTGCATCGCCCAACTCCCGGCATTGGCGGCGACGAGTCGCGTGGCGACGGCGAACGCCAGGGAGTCGCGGGTCACGCTGCCGTCGTGGGTCAGGGTGAGTCGCCCGTCCGCGCGCGTCACGCTGACGTGAGGGGGCACGCCGCCGAGGAGGGCGAGGTCGCCCAGCGCCAGGACCAGGTGCACCAGGTCGAGGCGGTCGGCGTGGATGACGCCGTCGGTCTCTCCGGTGACCGAGAGGGGCGGGGCTTCGGGGTGACTCCAGAGCCAGTCCGCGGTGGCCTGTTCCACCACGTCACCGAAGCTGAAGGTCTGCGGATCCCGGAGCAGCCCGCGGGCGGCGGCGCGGGAGCTGGCGTGCACGGCGACCATCTGGCGGGTGATGCGCTGGACCTCGGTCAGGAGCCCGGCCGAGGCGCCGGCGGGCGCGACGCCGACGAGGACGTCGACGTTGATGCTCAACGCCATCGTGAGGTTGGCGAGGTCGTGGAGCAGCCGGCCGCGCTGGGTGGCCACGCGGTCGAGGCGGTCGCGCTCGATGACCAGACCCAGCAACGCGGTGGCCTGCCGGGCCTTGCTCGCGGCGGTGGCGGCGGTGCGCGCTGCGAGCACCACCACGGGCGCGGCAGCGGGGACGGCCAGGAGGTACTCACACCGGTCGTCCAGCCGTTCGGAGCCCAGCGCCGCCGAGGTCCGGGCGTCCAAGAGGAGGATGCGCTGCCGTCCGACGAGGCGATCGAGGATCGCGGCGGTGTCGCCGCCACGATGTCGGACGAAGACCACGTCGCCGTCGAGGTCGCCGACGTCGGCGCCGTCGCTGACGCACACGCGGAGGACGCGTGCGTGGTGCGAGACGAACGCGGCGCGTCCCGCGACGCTGGGGTCGACGTAGATCACGTCGAGGGGGACGGGCGGAAGGTGGGCGCTCATGCTGGACGGATCGGATCGGAGGTGCGGAAACCTGAACCCCGCCGCCGCTCAGGCCTCCGATCCGCCGCCGTTCTTCGTTCTGGACAGCCCATACGACCTCGCGCTCCTCGACCTGGAAGGGAGCCTTCCGGGGGCGGGGGGGGCCGGAAGCGCAGTCCCGCGAATCCAGAAATGCGCGGGGCCGGCACCCTTACCTGATCGGCCGTGGGGGCTTAGAAGGCGCCGGAGGTCGACCCGCGTGAGAGTCTTGATCGCCGACGCCGATCCCACGACCCGGCTCCTCGTCGAGCGGGCCGTCGCGCCCGGCGGGCACTCGCTCGTGCACGCCCAGACCAACGAGGAGACCTGGGCGGCGTTCACCGCCTTCGAGCCCCCCCAGCTCGCGGTCGTGGGGGCGTCGGTCGTCGACGGCGAGGGCAGCGGCTTCTTCACGCGCCTGCGCGAGATGCACTCCGCCCGGGACCTCTACGTCCTCGTGTTGGCGAACCGCGTCGGGTGGTTGGCCGGCGCCGTCGACGCCGGCGCGGACGACGCGCTGACCACCCCGGTCGACCTGAGCGCGCTTCGGGCGCGACTTCGGGTGGGCTTCCGGGTGCTGGAGCTGCAGCGCCAGCTCGCCTCCGCGCAGGACTCCCTCCAGGCGCTGGCCCTGCGTGACGCGGTCACGGGCTTGTACAACGGGCCGGCGATGATGGACGCGCTCGCCCGGGAGATCTCCCGCGCCTTGCGCGCGCAGGGGCCGGTGTCGGTGCTGCTGTATGAGCTCGAGGGCTTCGACCTCATCGTCCGCAGTTACGGTCACCGGGTCGGGCAGATCGTGCTCAAGGAGGTGGGTACGCGCGGTCAGGCGGCGCTCCGCCCCTACGACGTGGTGGGGATGCTGACGGGGCAACGGTTCATGGCGGTGCTTCCTGCGGTTCCGCTGGGGGTCTCGGCGGTGCTGGGCGAGCGCCTGCGCTCGGCGCTCGGGGGCACGCCGGTGGGCTTGCCGGACGGGCGGGTGGTCTCGGTCAGCATCCGCGTGGGCGCGGCGGGAGGGCTCGCCGTGGACGTGGGCACGGTCGACGATCTTTGCCGGGCCGCCCAGAGCGCGCTCAGCAACAGCGATTCCGGCGAACGCCCCGGGGTGGGGCTGGCCGCGCCGTTTCCGCCGCGCGGCTGAGCGCCGGGCCGCCGCCCCCTACTCGCCCGGCGAGAGGTGGTCCCCGTCGGCGGCGAGCGTCGAGGTGCGCAAGCCGTTGTCCACGACGATGGACCGGAAGGTGTCGGCGCCGCCGGTGCGGGTGCGGGCGAAGGTGGTGCGGTCCACGGTGTAGAGCCCGAACTTCGGGCGGAACCCCTCGGCCCACTCGAAGTTGTCGGTCAGCGACCAGTGGACGTAGCCGTCCACCGGGACGCCCTCCGACACGGCGATCGCGAGCTCCTTCAGGTGTCGGACGATGCTCTCCTGGCGGCGCAGGTCGGTCGTCGTCGCGATGCCGTTCTCGGTGACGCGGAGCGACATCCCCGGGTATCGGTCCGCCAAGGCGACGCCGAGCAGCCGGAGGCCGGGGGGGTAGTGCTCGTACCCCATTTGGGTGACGTCGTCGGGGTCGGGGCTCGGGCAGCCGAGGTCGGACGGGGACATGCCGAGCGCGGCGAGGAGACTCGCGTCGCAGGGGATCGCGTCGAGGGGCGGGAACCCCGTCGCCGCCTTCACCTGCAGCCGGAAGTAGTACTGGTAGCCGAGCTGGTCGACGGTGTTGGCCCACTCCGGATGGGACTGTTCGGGCACGCCGTCGAGGTCGGAGTCGAAGCGGCCGTCGATCACCGCGTCGGGGAACGCATAGCCGTAGAGCGCCTGGACCCGGTCGGCGGCGGCGACGTCGTCGGGATTGCTGGGATCGACCGCCTCGACCCAGGACATCGCGTTGGTGAAGCCCACGTTGGCGGCGACCCCGTCGCCGTCGGCGTCGGTCGCGTCGGTCGCGTGAATCGCCCCGTAGGCGGCGACGTGCCCTTCGATCATCCCGGTGAGGACCGGAAAGGCGCTGGTCTGGATGTCGGA
>JAYVAS010000311.1:0-1842 GCA_043750895.1 Pseudomonadota bacterium | reverse complement strand
CGTCTCCCCCACCGGGACGGTCACGGCGGTCTCCCCGGGCATCGTGTACATCACGGGACGGCAAGGCGAGGCCGAGGCCATGGTGGAGATCGAGGTTCGCTGACATGGACGACGACCTACCCGCCATCGAACAGCCGGAAGCGCCCGTCCCGGAAGCTCCAAAGGTGAAGCCGACGCCGGCGCCCCAGTTCGACTACCGCGCGTTCGCCGGTGTCGGCGGGTTCGGGGGCCTCTCGGGTGGTGCCGGTCTCACGCTGGGCGGCCAGAAGGTCTTCAAAGGCAAGGTACTGCGGACGTTCTCCGGCGCCACGGTCGTCTTCCCGCTCGACAACGACGCCTTCTTCGACACCGTGGACTCCGGCATCACGACGTTGATGGTCATCCCGGACGGCGGCATCCGCGTGGAGCCCTTCACACATTGGACCGTGGCTCCCACGATCGGCGTGTCGTTTGGCTACGCCCTGGTCCTGCTGTTCGACCAGGCGAACGCTGGCGGCCTGCCCGGGCTCGGCAGCGCCATCACGGTCACCGCGTCGATCGGCGGCACTTACCACCTGAGCGACAAGATGCACCTGGACGCTGAGCTCGTGTGGCGGCCGATGTGGCTGGTCCCGCAGACGCCGTCGACGTTCACGTCCGCCCAGGTGGGGCTGCGGTTCTGACGTCTGCTAGGCGATCTTCGCCTGGTAGGCTGCAGCGTCCAGCGTGGCTGCGGCGACCGAAGCGACGTCCGCGACCTTGATCTTGAACAGCCAGGACGCGTACGGCTTGCTGTTGACGTCGCCCTCGTTGCCGTCGAGTGCCTTGTTCACGGCGACGACCGTGCCGGCGACCGGAGCGTAAACGGGTGCTACCGCCTTGACGGACTCGACCTCGGCGGCCTCGTCGCCCGCAGCGAACACCTTGCCGACGTCGGGGAACTCGATGTGGACGAGCTCACCGAGGGCGTCCTGCGCGAAGTCCGAGATGCCGAGCGTGAGGACGTCTCCGTCGAGGAGGCACCACTCGTCGTGGGCGGTGTAGCGGAGATCGGCGGGGAAGTTCATGGGTGCTCCTGCTCGAAAATGTAAGATAAAAGCCACCACCCTGGGGCTGCGCCGACGGCGCCGGGTGGGTGGGGGTGCGCCAGCCTAACTCCGAACCCGGCGGAGCCGGGCGGGAATCAGCCGAACTGCACGCTGCGGCGCGTGAACGGCATGTTCATCCACCACCCGTTGATCGGGAAGGTGACGTCTTCGTCGGGGGCTGCTCCGGCGGCGAGTACGACGGGGACGAAGTGTTCGGTGCGGGGGTGGGAGAGGCTCGCACCGGGCGCCTTGGCCATGAAGTCGATGAGGCCGTCGTGGTCTTTGCGAGCGAGGGTGTCGCCGACCCAGGCGTCGAAGTCGCTCGCCCACGCCGGGATGCCGGGGGTGCCGAACACGCGAAGGTTGTGGGTGAGGAAGCCTGAACCGATGATGAGCACGCCGTCCTCGCGCAAGGGCGCCAGCGCGCGGCCCCAGGCGAACAGCACCTTGGGGTCGAGCGTGGGCATGGACACAGTGAGCACGGGAATGTCGGCGCCGGGGTACATGGCGAGGAGCGGCACGAACGCGCCGTGATCGAGGCCGCGATCGGGGTCGTCCGTGGTGGCGATGCCCGCCGCGGCGAACAGGCCGCGCACGCGATCAGCAAGCTCCGGGGCGCCTGGGGAGGGGTAGGTGACCTGGTAGTAGCGCGCCGGGAAGTTGTAGAAGTCGTAGAGGAGCGGGACGGTCCGGGTGGCGCCGATCGCGGTGGGACGGGCCTCCCAGTGGGCGGATACCATCAGGATGGCCTTCGGACGTGGGAGCGCCCGGGCCC
>JAYVAS010000310.1:0-3966 GCA_043750895.1 Pseudomonadota bacterium | reverse complement strand
GGGTGGATCCAGGCTTCCGGATCCACGCGCGGGGTGAGGTGCTGCCAGGCTTCGATCATCTGTGCGGGGGGCTAACCGTGGACCTCGGTCTTGAAACCCTTCTTCTCGGCGCGCTCCGCGATGGCCTGCAGCCGGGCCCGATCGAGCGGGCCCACCGAGGCCGCTGCCGGTCGCCGCGCGACGGTGTAGACCTGGACGTGATCGATGTTGCCGATGGCGACCAGGCGGTCCACCCAGGCGTCGATCTCGGCGTCGTCCGGGCCGACGCCATCGAAGGTGAGGAACATCGCCTGGATCACGATCGGGCGCCGCGCCGCGACCGCGGCGAGGTTGCGGAGCACCTTCTGGAACGGGAACCGGGTTCCGTCCACCCGCTGGAAGTAGGCCTCGGTGCCGGCGTCGAGCTTGCACCAGAGCTCGTCGAAGTGATCGAGGGCGTCCCAGACCCGCGGGCGGTCGAGGAGCGTGCTGTTGGTGAGCAGGCGGAGCGGGACCTGGAGCCCCGAGGCGTCCAACGCGGACCGGACCGCCGCCGCCGCCGCCGGGAACGCGGGCGGGGAGGTCGGCTCGCCGTCGCCCGCGAAGGCGATGTCGGCCACGCGACGCAACGCGGGGGCCGCGGTGTCGAAGGGGGGCACCGACCACAGGTCCCCGCGGGTCAGCGCGAGCAGGCGCTCCAGCTCGCCGCGGAGGGCGGGGACGTCGATGTCGGCCGACCCACCCGGGACCGTGCGGTCCACCTGACAGTAGGGGCAGTCGAAGTTGCAGACCTTGTCGGGGTTGAGGTTCACCCCGATGGACAGCCCCGCGGCCCGGCGCGACACCACCGCGTAGATGTAGCGGTTCGCGTCGAGCGAACGGCGGTGGTCGGTGAAGTCGAGGCGTCGGACGGGGGCGGGCATCGGGTCTTCCTACTCCGCCGCCGCCCGGGCCGCCGGACGCAAGCCATCCGCCGTGGGTTAGGCGCACGCGCCATGCGCGTACCCGTCTCGCTCCTCCGCCAGTTCGCCCCCATCCCGGTCGACGTCGACACCCTCGCCCGCGTGATGAACGCCCGCGTGAGTGAAGTGGAGGGCATCCATCGGGGCCCCACGCGCGACGCGTTCGCGAGCGTGGTCATCGTCGAGGCCCGCGAGGCCCTCGAGCGGCGCGCGGAGCACACCCGCTGGCGCATGGCGACCCCCTCGGGCGAGGTCCACATCGTCGTCGGCGACCGCTTCGGGGTCACGGTCGGCACCCGCGTCGCCGCCGTCCTCGCCGGCGGGACGGTCCCCGACGGCACGCCCATCGCCGCCCGGCCGGTGGTGGGGCTCGAGAGCGACGGCGTGCTCGTCTCCGAGGCGCAGCTCGGCATCGGCAAGGACACCACCCGTCCGGTCAGCTTCGCCCCCGACACCGCCCTCGACGCCGATCCGTACGACGCCCTGGACGCGGGCGCGCCGGTCCTCGAGTTCGACCTGGAGCCCAACCGCCCCGACCTCTTCGCGATCGCGGGCATGGCCCACGACGCCTGCGCGATCTGGAACGTCCCCCGCTCCGCACCGGGCGGCGTGGATCTCGCCAGCCTCCCGCCCCTGCAGAGCCCGCGCGTGGTGCTGGAGACCCCCCGGGCCCGCCACTACGCCGCGCTCCTGATGGAGGGCGCCACCGTACGTCCCTCCCCCCAGTGGCTCCAGAACACCGTGCGCGCCCTCGGGATGCGCCCGATCAACAACGTGGTCGACGCCGCCAACCTGACCATGATGGAGCTGGGCGAGCCGCTGCACACCTTCGACGCCGACATGCTGTCCAGCGGACGGATCGTGCTCCGGATGGCCACCAGCGGCGAGAAGATGACCACCCTGGACGGGGTCGAGCGCACGCTCACCGACGAGTGCATCCTCGTCTGCGACGGCGAGACCCCCATCGCGCTCGCCGGCATCATGGGCGACGCGCGCTCCGAGGTCTCTTCGGCCACCACGCGCATCCTCATCGAGGGCGCCGCCTTCGACATGGCCGCGGTCCGGCGCGCCTCCCGCCGCCTCTCCCTACGCACCGAGGCCTCGGCCCGGTTCGAGAAGGGCCTCCCCATCAGCGGCGTGGCCCCCGCAATCTCCCGCCTCGCCGCCCTGCTGGCCGAGGTCGCCGGCGCCCACCCCGTGGCCCAGTCGGCGACGGGCGAGGCCGCCCCCGAACCGACGCCCATCCCCTTCGACCCGGCCGCCATCCGCGCCCGCACCGGCATGGACGTCACCGACGCGGAGATGATCGGCCTGCTCGCCGCGGGGGGAATCGTGGTGGTGGGATCGACCGCCTTCGCGCCCGAGTCCCGACCGGACCTGCGCATCCCCGAGGATCTCATCGAGGAGGTCGGGCGGCTGAAGGGCTACGAACACGTCCAGTCCGCTCCCCCTGCCATGGCGCTGGCGGCACCCGCCGAAAACCCCGTCTTCCGCGCCAACACCCGGGTTCGGCGGCTGCTCACCGCCCACGGCTGGGACGAGGTCTACCTCCCGGTCTGGATCGGGGACCCCGAGGTCGAGCGCTACGGCATCGACCGCAGCACGCTGGTCTCGCTGATCAACCCCCTCGCCGAAGACCTCGTCCACTTCCGGCCCACGGCGCTTCCCGCGCTCGTCACCGCGGCAGTGGAAAACCGCAAGGAGCTCGAGCGCTTCCGGCTCTTCGAGGTGGGCAAGACCTACCGCCGGGCCGCCGACGGAACCGTGGACGAACGCCCCCACCTCGCGGGGATCTGCATCGGCACCGACCTGCTCGTGGTCCGCGACACCCTGCTCGACCTCGCGCGGGCCTTCGGCATCGACGCCACCATCGGCCGCGTCGACGACCCGCACCTGCACCCGGGGCGCACCCTGACCCTCGGGAGCTGGGGCGTCGTCGGCGAGCTCCACCCCCGCCTCGTGCGCGCCGCCGGCCTCCGGGATGCGCCGGTCGTGGTCCGCGTGGCCCTGGAGCAGCTCGCCGCGGTGTCCGCGCCCATCCCCCGGTACGTGCCGCAGCCGCGCTTCCCGTCGATGACGGTCGACCTGAACGTCACGGTGGGGCCCCGCGTCGAGGCCGCCCGGGTGCTCGCGGCGGTGCCGGTCGCGCCGGCCTTGTGCGGCGCCGAGGTCCTCGACCGCTACCCGCTCGCCGAGGGCGCCCGGCTCACGCTCCGCTTCTTGTGGAACGGCGGTGATCGTTCGCTGACCAGCGAGGAGGTGACCGCGTCCATGGACACCGTCCGCGGCCACCTCTCCGCCGCGGGCTTCGTGGTCGGGTGATCCGTCCCCGACTGCTCCGGCGGCGCGGAGTGCTTAGATTCCCCGCGCATGGTTGCTGACCTCATCGAGAGCCTCGGCCTCCAGCCGCACCCGGAGGGCGGCTGGTACCGGGAGATCTACCGCTCGGCGGGCTCCGTGCAGCTCAAGCGCGGGCCACGCGCCCGCTGCACCGCGATCTACTACCTGCTCGAGGCGGGGGCGTTCTCGGCGTGGCACCGCGTCGCCTCCGACGAGGTGTGGAGCTGGTACGACGGCGAGCCCGTCGCCCTGCACCAGCTCGACGCCGGCGGTCACCGCGTCACCACCCTCGGGCGTGACCTGCGCGCCGGCCAGCAGCCCCAGGTGGTCGTGCCGGCCGGGGTGTGGCAGGCCGCCGAGCCCCTCGGGGCCTACGCCCTCTGCGGCTGCGTGGTGGCCCCGGGCTTCGCCTTCGCCGACTTCGTCATGCCCCCCCGCGAGCAGCTCCTCGCCCTTTTTCCCGAACAGACTGCCCTGATCAACCGGTTCACCCGCCCCGCCTCGCCGCTCGGCGCCCCGACCCTCACATGAGCACCCCGGAGGCCCAGCAGCCCATGGAACGCCTCGACCCCCGCGTCATCGAGCTGTGGCGCGTACAGGCCGGCGTCCGGCTCCTCACCTTCTGGCTCCCCGTGGCCGGCGCCCTCGGCACCGCCCTGTGGTTCCGGGTGGGCCTGGTTTCCGG
>JAYVAS010000309.1:0-2605 GCA_043750895.1 Pseudomonadota bacterium | reverse complement strand
GCGGCGTCCTCACCGACCGCCCCGGCGCTGCCCGGGGAGAGCCAACCCATCACCAGCTCCTGGAGCCCGTCGGTGAACAGGGTCCACGCGTAGTAGGCGCCGTCGGGGCGCGCCCGCGCGTTGACCAGCGCGGCCTTGAGGGCCTCGCCGTCGGTGAGGCGCATCGCCTCCAGCCAGGCACCCGCCACCCGGGCCGCGTTGGCGCCGGTGAGGTCCATCATCATCGGGAAGTAGGCCGAGCCGGCGTCGGTGCACACCGCGGTCAGGATGGAGGTCATCCCGATCGCCTTGGCGAGCATGTGGGTCGGGATCTCGGCCCGGTACTGCTCCCGCACCGCCTGCGGGAAGTAGTTGACGAGCTGGCTCTCGAAGGCGGGGATGTCCGCCGTGTCCTCGGCCAGCAGCATCTTGTAGACGTGCATCTTCACGTGGGCCTGGAGCGTGGACAGCTCGGGGCGGACGAGCCCCTTCCGCTCCGCCGAGCGGCGCCGGAGCTCGTCGTCGGTCGGCAGGTGCAGGAACGCGCGGGTGACGTTGCCGCGTTGGCAGACCCAGTCGATGGTGCGGCCGTAGGGGTTCGGGTCCCGGGCGGAGCGCACCACGTCGAGCGAGATGAGGCGTCCGTTGGCGTTGCAGTCCTCGAGGACCGCGGCGGCGACCTCGTCGGTGAGGGTGCGCAGGAACCGGTTGCGCTCGGCTTCGTCGAAGCGACCGGCCGCCACCATGGGGTTCATGAGGATCTTGAGGTTGACCTCGTGATCGGAGGTGTCGACGCCGCCCGAGTTGTCGACGAAGTCGGTGTTGAGCCGGCCTCCGTTGAGGGCGAATTCGATGCGGGCGGCCTGGGTGAAGCCGAGGTTGCCGCCCTCGCCCAGCATCTTGCAGCGCAGCTCGCTGGCCGAGACGCGCACATTGTCGTTGGGCGGGTCGTTGGCGTCGGCGTTGGTCTCGTGCGAGGCGCGCACGTAGGTGCCGATGCCGCCGTTCCAGAACAGGTCGACCGGCATCTTGAGGATGAGGTTGATCACCTGGTCCGGGGTCAGCTCGTCGGCGAGGGTGCCGAGCATCTCCTTCACTTCGGGGGTGAGGGGGATGGTCTTGGCCTTCCGATCGAAGATGCCGCCGCCCTGCGAGAGCAGGGAGGTGTCGTACGCGTCCCAGCCCTTGACCGCGTCGAAGAGGCGGCGCCGCTCGGCGTAGCTGGCCTCGGGGTTCGGATTGGGATCGAGGAAGACATGGGCGTGGTTGAACGCCGCCTGCAGCCGCATGCGGTCGGTCTCGATGACGCCGTTGCCGAACACGTCGCCGCCGCAGTCGCCGATGCCGAAGCAGGTGAACAGGTCGCGCATCGCGTCCATGCCCATCTCCCGGAAGTGGCGCTTCACCAGCACCCAGCCGCCGCGGGCGGTGATGCCGACCACCTTGTGGTCGTAGCCGTTGGAGCCGCCGGAGGCGAAGGCGTCCCCGAGCCAGAAGCCGTACTCGATCGAGAGCTTGTTGGCGGTGTCGGAGAGGTGGGCGGTGCCCTTGTCGGCGGCGACGACGAGGAACGGGTCGTCCTTGTCGTGGGCGACGATGTTGGGGGGGCGGACCACCTTGCCGGCCACGATGTTGTCGGTCAGGTCCAGCATGCCGCGGATGAGCACCTGGTAGAGCTCGTCACCCTTACGGCGGCGCTCGGCGGCGTCGTCGATGGTGTACTTGATGTAGAAGCCACCCTTGCTGCCTTCCGGCACGATGACGACGTTCTTCACCATCTGCGTGGAGACCAGCCCGAGGACCTCGGTGCGGAAGTCGACGCGGTCGGAGAAGCGGATGCCTCCGCGGGCGATCGGGCCGCCGCGCAGGTGCACACCCTCGACCTCGCGGTGGTGGACGTAGATCTCCACCATCATCCGCGGCAGGGGCATGTTGCGGATCTTCGCGTGATCCACCTTGAAGCTGATGTAGTGGAACTTCCGGTCGGTGCGGTAGAAGTTGGTGCGGAGGGTGGCGTCCACGAGGTTCGCCACGGTGCGCATGACGTAGTCTTCGTCGTTGGTCTTGATCAGGCGCAGCGCGTCGTCCACGCGGGCCTGGGCGGCGGCCATGGCGGCGGCGCGGTCCCCGAGGAGCGCGGGGTCGAACTTGGTGTGGAACAGGCCCACGATCGCGGCGACACAGTCCGACTGGTTCTGGAGGATCTGCTGGATCTGGGGGATGGTGTGGCGGATGCCGAGCTGGCGCGCGTAGCCGATGTAGGCGCGGACCAGGTCGACCTCCTGCCAGCCGAGGCCGGCACGCAGGACGAGCCGGTTGAAGTTGTCACTCGCCATCTTGTGGGCGAAGACGGCGTTGAGGCCTTCCACCAGCGCGGGGCCGCGGGCGACCAGGGTGGCCCGGTCGATGCCGGGTACGTGGTCGACCCGGAAGCTGTCGATGTGCTGGATCCCGGTGCCGCGGGGGTTGACCTCCACCGAGGTGGCGTCGGTGACCACGACGCCGAAGGCGTCGATGATGGGCATCAGGTCGGTGAGGAGCAGGTCGCGGGTCTCGTAGGTCCGGACGACCACGTCTCCGTTGATCTCCGTGACGTGGGCCATGGTCTGGCCGGTGACGCGGGACT
>JAYVAS010000308.1:0-2445 GCA_043750895.1 Pseudomonadota bacterium | reverse complement strand
TCGGTGCCGTACCCGTCTCCATCGCCGTCGTAGGCGGTGATTGGCGCGTCCGGACCGTCGTCGACGATGTCATCGCAGTCGTCATCCAGCCCGTTGCAGGCCTCCTCCGCTCCGGGAAACACCGCGGGATCGTCATCGTCACCGTCGACGATCTCGTTCCACCCGTCGCCGTCGCCGTCTGGTGGCGGCGGTTCGGTCTCCGTCGTGGTCTCGATGCCCGTCTCCCCCGGTCCCGTCTCTCCCGGTCCTGTCTCGGCCGGCTCCGTTGACTGTTCCCCACAGTGGCCGCCGCCACCGGCGACGACCTCGCCGGGTCGAGGGACCAACCGGGGTGGATTCCTCGACCCGGGCGGCGCGGCGCCCGGTCGCTCCGGCAAGGTCACACCCTCCTCACAACAAACCCTTGGCGCGCCGACGCGGTGTGCGGCTACGGTTCGCCGATGTTGTACCTGCTCCTCGCCTGTGGTCCCGCCTCCGTGAACCTGCTCGGAGACGACCCGCCGCCAACCAACGTCATCGAGACCGATGCCGACACGGACAGCGACGCCGACACCGACACGGATGCGGACACCGACACCGACACCGATACCGACACCGATCCCACCGGCAACGACGGCTTCACCCTCACCGTCGACGCCGACATGGTGCTGATGATCCACGCCGCCTGGCCCGACGCGGGGGCGGACGAGCAGTGGGTCGAGTACCGGTGGGAGGACGACACCTGGCTGGTCGCCCCGGTGACGGGCGCCGGGACGGCGGTGTTGTTGGGCATCCCCGAGGAGACGGTGGTCGAGGCGCGCCAGGTGGCGGTCGTCAACGGCACGCCGACCTACTCGGACACCGCCACCATCACCACCGGGTCGCTGCCCCGCGACCTGATCCCGCCCGACATCGACGCCTACGACCCGCTCCTCGCCGACGAGGCCCCTTACGGCATGATCGGGATCGCCACCGGCGACTACACCTACTCGCCCCCCTACTTCATCGAGATCTTCGACCGCACCGGCCGGGTCGTCTGGTACCAGGAGGTCCCCGACGACATGATGATGTTCTACCCGACGGTCGCTTTCGACGGCACCCACATCTGGTTCGAGAGTGAGGACATCTTCGGCGTGGGGGACGCCACGCCTTCCGTCACCCGTCAGACGTTGGACCGTCGTTGGTCGCAGAACATCGAGATCTCCGACCTCGGCCAGGCCATCGCCGAGGGGCCCGACGGGTCGTTCATCTACGAGCGGCGCTCCCGGAACGACGCCGCGTTGAGCCAGGTCACGGCCGACGGCACCAAGACCGTGCTGTGGGACTGCGAGGCGTGGATGAGCGACAACGGTCTGCGCAGCTCCAACTGCCACATGAACACCTGCAACTGGGACGCCGAGCGCAACACCGTGCTGGCGTCGATGTTCGAGTCGGACACCGTGTTCGAGATCGACCTCGCCACCGGGTCCCCCATCCGTCAGATGGGCCAGCTCACGGTCGGCGAGCCCTACGCCTTCTCTCCCGAGGAGTCGATGTTCGCCTACCAGCACAACCCCTACTGGACCGACGCCGGGACGCTCCTGACCTCCACCCACATCGTGGGCGAGAGCGGGGTCCAGGTGGCGGCAGAGTACGAGGTCGACGACCGCACCCAGACCCTGACCCTGGTGTGGTCCTACGTGTCGACCGACATGTGGGCCACACAAGTGGGGGAGGCCACGCGGGTGCGCAACGGAAACACGATCCAGGGCTACGGCCAGGACGGCGGCGTCCGCGAGGTCACCCCCGACGGGGAGACGGCGTGGCAGGCGACCTGGGAGAAGGACAGCTACGGCTACCGGGTGGTCGGCCACTTCACGTTGATCGACGACCTCTACGCGTTGAACCGCGGGCCAGCCCAGTAGCGGGCCCCTACCTGAGCATCCGCCGCCACCAGGGCTCGGACGGCGCCGGGTCCGGCGCTGGCTCCTCCGGGAGGAACGAGTGCATCGATACGTCGGCGTCCATCGCGAGGCTCGCGGCGCCGGCGCGGACGCGGGCGAGCAGCGCCGGGCTCCACGGGCGAGGGCCGGGACTGGACTCCGCGGGCGGGCCAGGGAGCGTCGGGGCGCCGAGCGCCTGGGCCAGGGCGGCGAGGGCCCGGAGGTCCTGGTCGGGGGACAGCCCGTCGCGATCCGCGGCGGCGAGCCCGAAGCCGTCGACCAGCACCGAGAGGTCGCCTTCGGTACCGACGAGCAGCACGTGGTCGGGAGAGAGCGTCCCGTGGGGCACCCCCCAGCCGTGCGCCACGGCGACGATCGCGCCCACGTCGGCGAGGATCGCGGTCGCCTCGGTGGGGAGCAACGGCATCGACGCGAGGACGGCCGCGAGGGGCACGCCATCCACCCACGGCGCGATCGCGGTGAGGGTGGTGCCGGTGCGGATCAGCCGCTCCACCGGGACCAGTCCCGGGTGTCGGTTGGCCCG
>JAYVAS010000307.1:0-2730 GCA_043750895.1 Pseudomonadota bacterium | reverse complement strand
GCCGCGGCTGGACCACCGACCTCGCCGAGGGGGTCGCCGAACGTTTCCATTCAGTCGGCGGCACCACCATCGAGCGGGTCATGGCGCGCGCCGAAGCCGAAGCCGGGGGGCGCGAGCCGGGCCAGGACACCCTGTGGGGCGCCGCGCGCGAGGGCTCCCGGCCCGAGTTCCGTGGCCTCGCGCTGCAGATCATCCCCAAGTACACCTTCGACGATCTGATCGTGCCCGACAAGATCATGGGCCAGCTCATGCACCTGGTCCACACCCTCGCCGAGCAGGAGCGGGTCTACCACCAGTGGGGCGCCAACAAGGTCCGCGCCCGCGGCTTCGGCCTGAAGGCGCTCTTCTCCGGGGGGCCCGGCACCGGGAAGACCATGGCGGCCGAGGCGATCGCCGGCTCGCTGGGGCTCGACCTCTTCCGCGTCGACCTCTCCTCGGTCGTGAGCCGGTGGGTGGGCGAGACGGAGAAGAACCTCCGCGAGATCTTCGACAGCGCCGAGGGGGCCAACGCGGTCCTGCTCTTCGACGAGGCCGACGCCCTGTTCGGCTCCCGCGGCGACGTGAAGGACGCGCAGGACCGTTTCGCCAATCAGGAGGTCAGCTTCCTCCTGCAACGCCTCGAGGTGTTCGAGGGCTGCGCCATCCTGACCACCAACCTCCAGGAGAACATCGACGAGGCCTTCCTCCGCCGGTTCGGCGCCGTCGTCGAGTTCCCGCTCCCCGGCGCTGGCGAGCGCCTTCGGCTCTGGGAGCGCGCCATCCCGCCCAAGGCGCCCCGCGACCCGAGCCTGGACCTCTCGCACCTGGCCAAGCAGTTCCCCATCGCGGGCGGCGCTATCGTGAACGCCGCGATCAACGCGTGCATCTTCGCGTCGACGGCCCGTGAGCCGGTGGGCCTGTCACATTGCCTGCTCGCGGTCGCCCGGGAGCTGATCAAGAACGGCAAGCAGGTCAACCGGGTCCACTTCGGCGACTACTACGAGCTGGTGAAGGACCTTTAGGGTCTCGGCGGACGCCGGCGCGAAGCGCCGGCTGGGGCAGCAGGCCGGCGTCGCGTCGCCCCGGCGACGATGGCCGCGGCGAGGAACCACGCGCCGCCGGTGGGCGTGCGAGCGGTCGTGTACGCACACCCGTTGGCGACGTACCGTTCGTCGGGTTCGCCGGGGCGCACCGAACTCAGGTCCGTCAGGGTGAGCACCGTCGTACCGCAGATCGACTCCGTCTGGCAGTTGGAGAAGGTTGCGCAGGCGGAGACTTCTACCGTGCCCGCCTCTTCGAAGAGGAACTCCACGGTGTCGCCCTCGGCGGTGAGCGCCCCGGCGGTCCTCGGCGTCGTAGGGCTCGTCGTCGAGCACGGGGGCAACGGCCGAGTAGTTCACCGCGAGCACGCCCGTTTCGAGCTGATCGGCGGGATCGTCCCAGTGGACGGTGTCTACGCGATCGGCGGAAGACGGCCACGTCGAGGCGCTCTCCCCTCCGTCCTGGAATCGGAGTCCGGTGCAGGTGCCGGTGTTCCAGGCCGCCAACGCTGCGCTCAGCGCCGGGCCGGCCTCGCCCGCCGGCAGGGTCTCGGGATCCCCGGCCATGCGGAAGAAGGTCATGACGACGGTGGGACCCATGGGGAGATCCACGCGGCGCGCCGGGGGCGGTTCGTTCACCCCCACCGGCGCGGAAAGAGTGGCGCGAAGCGGGCCCCCACCAGCGTGCCGACCACCAGCAGCGCCGTGGGCACCCAGGCCGCCGCCGGCGGAAGCGCCGCGCGCGCCACCAGCCCCTGCGCGAGCGTGTTGCCGACCAGGACCACCACCGCCGTGATCACCGTGGCGAGGCCCGCGGTCCAGAGTCCGAGCGCGGCACCGGCCAGCCCGGCCGCGCCGCCGGTCAGGGCCGGGGTCCAGACGGGGCGCGGGGGGCTCGGGATCGTGTGGACCTCGCCCCCCACCTCGTCGGGGACGGCGACTCCGTCGCGGTACCAGCCACCCTCGGCGCGGACCCAGTCGGCCCCGTGGGGGGTCACACGGTGTCCCGCGAACCCGGCGGCCGCGAGGCCGACCACGAGTCCCAGCGCGGCGCCCACGCCCAGGCACACCCGCGGCGTGACCCCGAAGGTGCCGAGGGCGAGCACGATCCCGTCGCGACGCATCCTCAGCAAGCCGAGGCTGGTGCCCGCGACGGTGAGCATCGGGGAGGCCTGGGCCCACAAGGAGGGGATGCGGTCCACCCAGAGGTCCCAGAGCTGGGCCGGGGTGAGGTCGGCCGCTTCCGCCGAGAGGATCAGGGCCAGCAGCACCAGGCCGGACGCGTGCGCGACGAGGAGGTCTCGGGCGACCCGCGCACCGACCAGGGCCAGCACCCGCTTCACCGATCCCCCCAGCGGGCCCAGGCGACGAGCGGCCAGGCCGCCGCGACGGTGAGGACGATTGCGGCGGCGGCGGTGAGGTCCAGCGCGGCAAGGCGCTGATCGAGGATGCGGACCGTGCCCCAGACGCTCAGGATCTGTACGGTCACCAGCGCGGAGACGGGGAGGGTCCGACGCCCCAGCTTTCGGGAGCCGAGCCCGAGGGGCAGGGCGGCGAGCATCAGCGGGACGAGGCAGAGAGGGAGCAGGGTCCGTTTCCAGAGGAGCCAGCGCTCGTAGTCTCCGCGCCCCAGCGCATCGGAGAGGGCCAGCTGGCGGAGGAGGTCGGGGGTGGTGCGCTCGGAGGCGTGGATCTTCGCGCCCGCGCTCGA
>JAYVAS010000306.1:0-4523 GCA_043750895.1 Pseudomonadota bacterium | reverse complement strand
CTCGCCGACGACGCGGTCCAGACCGTCTCCCTGCCCTTCACCTTCACCTGGTACGGCGTGGATCAGACGGCGCTGACGGTGTCCTCGAACGGGGTCGTCTACTTCTCCGGCGCGACGACCGACGCCGGCGGCGCCTGCCCGGACGGGGGCTCCCTCGACGGCATCGCCGTGTTCTGGGACGACCTCGCCGCGTCCACCGTCACCACCGACACCTATGGGACGTACCCCAGCCGCACCTTCGTCGTGAGCTGGGACGCCGCGCACGCCACCTACGGCGGCCGGGCCCGGGTGCAGCTCCAGCTCCTCGAAGGGCGCTCCGAGGCGGTGGTGGTCCTCGACGACGTGACCTTCGGCAACGCCGCCGTGGACGGGGGCGCGAGCGCGTACATCGGTGCGGGCGATGGCGGCGACGGCATCGCCTACGCGTGCGCCGGCGGGGTGAGCGACCGCACGTCGGTGTGGTTCGGCCCGCAGGGCACCCGGCCGGCCTCCGTCACCACCGCGGCCGGCGACCTCGACATGCCCTGGTACGGGGTCGCCAACTACGCATACGCGGGCCGGGCCGTGGCGTCGGGGGACCTCAACGACGACGGCATCGACGAGGCCCTGGTCGGCAACCGCGACCGGGGCGCAGGCGCGGCCTACCTCCTGTTCCGCCCCTACGAGGAAGGCTCCGACCTCTCCGACGCCGACGCCACCTTCACCGGTCGTTCCACCGGCGACGCCTTCGGCGCCGCCCTCTCCGTCCTCGACCTCGACGGGGACGGCGCCCACGAAGTGGTGGTGAGCGCGCCCGACAACGACAGCCCCGGTTCGAACGCCGGCACGACCTACCTGTGGGCCGAAGCGAGCTGGGGCGCCAGCCTGGCCTGGTCCACCGCCGACGGCACCCTGCTCGGTCGCTCCTCGGGTCAACCCCGCGCCGGGAGCGCGCTCTCGGGGGGCGCCGACGTGAACGGCGACGGCTACGACGACCTGCTGGTCACCGCCCCCGACGACGACACCGCCGCCTCCGACGGCGGCACCGTCTACCTCGTGACCGGGGGTTCCCTGCCCGCCTCGGGGGCCCAGCTCACCTCCTACGCCGCCTTCTCCTCCTCCACCGCGGGCGAGGGTCTCGGCACCGTGGCGCACGCCGCCGATCTCGACAGTGACGGCCGCGCCGAGCTGGTGATCGGCGCCCCGGGCTCCGACAGCGGCGGCACCGACGCTGGCGCGATCTACGTCATCCCCGGCGGCACATGGTCGGGCAGCAACAACATCACCACGGCGGCGAGCTGCATCCTCACCGGCGCCGACCCCGGCGAGCGCCTCGGCGCGGGGGTCACCACCGTCGATCTGGACGGCTCGGGCCTCCTCGATCTGGTGGTGGGGGCGTCGCAGGCCGACGGCGCCTACGCGGACGCGGGCGCCTTCTACGTGCTCTACGACCCCGGCACGACCGGCTGCACCGGGGACGCCGGCATCGCCGACGCGTCCATCGTGGGCACCGGGACGGCCGCGCACCTGGGCGCCGCGCTCATCGCCGGGGACTTCGACGCCGACGGCGCCGACGACCTCGTGGTGTCGGCCCCCAACCAGACCACCTCAGCCGCGTCGGCGGGGGTGCTCTACGCGTTCAGCCACGCGCCCAGCGGCGCCGGCGACGCGGGGGACGCCGATCGCCAGCTCGAAGGTACCGAGTCGGCCGGAGCCCTCGGCACCTCGCTCGCCACCCTCAGCGACGCCTCGGGCGAAAGCGTCCTCGCCGGGGCCCCCTACGCCAACATCGTGGGGACCGGGGACGGCGGCATCTACGCCTGGACCTACAGCGCCGACTTCCTCGACGACGACGGCGACGGCTTCGTGTCCGCCGCGGTGGGCGGCAACGACTGCGACGACGATGACGCCGACGCCTACCCCGGCGGCACCGACACCTTCGGGGACTCGGTGGACGGCGACTGCGACGGTTGGGTGGACGGGGTCATCGCCGTCCGCACTGAGCCCGACGGCTTCGCCTTCGATTACGCCGCGATCGGCGCCAGCAGCGAGATCCTCTACAACTTCGAGAGCTACAGCGACGGCAGCAGCGTCGGCACCTACGCGGAGCTCACCTTCGGCAGCGACGTCACCGCCGAGACCCTCATCGCCGGGACCTACCCGGTGGGCACCATCGGCGCCGAGGTCACCCCCCCGGAGCTCGCGCTGAACTTCGCGGAGGAGGTCGACGCCCTGAGCTTCCAGCTGCTCGACCCCGAAGGCACCTACGTCCTCGAGGCGTTGGACAACGAAGGCGCCGTGGTCGCCAGCTACACCTTCGAGGCCGACGCCGACGACCGCGCCGGCGGCGTGTTCTACGGCTTCACCTTCATCCGCGCCGTCACCTCGCTGACGCTCACCTCCGAGGCCACCGACGGCTTCGGGCTGGACGAAGTCTCGGTGCTCTACGGCGCCTTCTCGGACCGCGACGGCGACGGCTACGACGAAGTGGCCGGCGATTGCGACGACGACGACCCGGCGGTCTCGCCCGCCGCCACCGAGGACCCGGCCAACGGCGTGGACGACGACTGCGACGGCATCGTCGACGCCGGCAACGCCGACGTCTACACCGACTACAGCGTGTGGGACCCCGCGACGGAGGTTGATCCCGAGGTCGTCGACTTCGAGACCATCGCCGCCGGCGACGTCCTCGACACCCAGTACCAGAGCCTCGGCATCCAGTTCGACGACGACCCGACCGGGCGCCCCAGCGTGGACGGCACCGCCGCGCACTACACCTCCTGCGCGCGCGCCGAACCCGACACCATCACGATGTACTTCCAGGAGGCCCAGCCGGCGCTCGGCTTCTACCTGCTCGACGGCGACGGCACCTTCACCATCGAAGGCCGACTGGACGCGTACACGCTCTACACGGTCCTCGTCACCCCCTCCTCCAGCGATCAGTTCGTCGGGTTCCGGTTCGACTTCCCCATCAACGAGCTGACGATCACCGGCCCGTCGACCTCCGAGGCCTGGGGCATCGACGACGTGACGTTCAACGTCCTGGGCCTCGACGACGCCGATGGTGACGGCACCTCCGAGGCGGAAGGGGACTGCGACGACACCGACGCGACCACCTACGAGGGCGCCGAGGACACCTGGTACGACGGCATCGACTCGGACTGCGCGGAGGACGACGACTTCGACGCCGACCAGGACGGCTTCGCCCTCGAGATCGACTGCGACGACGGGGACGACGGCACCAACCCCGACGCGACCGAGACGTACTACGACGGCATCGACGCCGACTGCTCGGGCGGGTCCGACTACGACGCCGACCGCGACGGCCACGACGACGTCACCTGGGGTGGGGACGACTGCGACGACGGCGACGCCACCACCAACCCCGACGCCGCCGACGAATGGTACGACGGGGTCGACTCCGACTGCGCCGGCAACGACGACAGCGACCGCGACGGCGACGGGGTCCCGGGCGGCTTCTCCGGGAGTGGGGCCGACTGCGACGACACCGACGCCAGCGTCAGCCCCGAAGAGGTGGACGAGCCCTACGACGGCATCGACAGCGACTGCTCCGGCGAAGGAAGCTCCGACTACGACGCCGACAGCGACGGCTACGACTCCATCTCCTGGGGCGGCGACGACTGCGACGACGGCGAGGCCGAGGCCTACCCCGGCGCGACCGGCGAGCGCTGCTACGACGGGGTGGACACCGACTGCGACGGCTGGAACGACTACGACTGCGACCGGGACGGCTACCTCTACGACATCTACGGCGGGGACGACTGCGACGACGACGACGACACGGTGAACCCCGCCGCGGTCGACGTCCCGCGCGACGGCTTCGACGCCAACTGTGACGGCCGGCCGGAGTTCGACGACGACGGCGACGGCTACGACGGCGTCGAGGACGGCGGCACCGACTGCGACGACGACGACGCCACCGTCAGCCCGGGGATCGTCGAGACCTGCTACGACGGCATCGACGCCGACTGCGACGGGCAGGACGATTTCGACTGCGACCTCGACGGCTCCCAGTCCGATGCCTACGGCGGCGATGACTGCGACGACACCGACCGCGCCACCTACGCCGGCGCTCCGGACTTCCCCTACGACGGGGCGGACAACGACTGTGACGGCACCGACGAGTACGACCGCGACGGCGACGGCCAGTCGGTCGACTGGTACGGCGGCGCCGACTGCGACGACACCGACGTCACGATCTACGCCGGGGCGCCCGACGCCTGCTACGACGGCGTCGACAACGACTGCGGCGGGGACGCCGACTACGACTGTGACGGCGACGGGTACGACGCCAGCGAGTACGACGGCACCGACTGCGACGACGCCGACCCCTTCGTCAACCCCGGCGCGGTGGAGGACGACGCCGACGGCATCGACAGCAACTGCGACGGGGTCTCCGAGGAGATCTGCACCGACTGCGACGGGGACGGCCACGCCGATCCCGCCTACGGTGGGGACGACTGCGACGACGACGACGCCGAGAGCTACCCCGGCGCCGCGGAGGTCTGGTACGACGGCGTGGA
>JAYVAS010000305.1:0-13216 GCA_043750895.1 Pseudomonadota bacterium | reverse complement strand
GGCGGGGGCGCCCAACGTGAACGTGAGCTCGGCCGACGCGTCCGTCTCAGAGAGGCTGGCGTCCCAGCGGGTGCCGTCGCCGTAGAAGAAGACGAGGCCGAAATCGGCTTGGTAGGCGGTGGTGTAGTCGATCTCGCCCCGCTGGACGACGAGGTCCTGGTAGCCGTCGCCGTCGACGTCGGCGCAGGTGATCCCCATCCCGAGGAACTGGGCGTCGGAGGTGATGAGCGAGTCGGCATCGGTGAGCGCGCGGGCGGCCGTCCAGGTGGCGGCGTCGCCCCCGTAGTAGATGCCCACCTGACCCGAGTAGCTGTCGGCGAAGGGGGCCGCGACCACCAGATCCGCCCAACCGTCGCCGTCGAGATCGCAGGAGGCGAGGTCGAAGCCCACGAGCTCCTGCGCGCCGCTGAGGCCGTCCACGATGGTGTCGGCGTCGACCAGATCGACCACGCCGCCGTCGGAGCCGTCGCAGTCGGCGTCGACCCCGTCGCCGGCCAGATCGAGCGCTCCGGGATGGAACGCGGCGCCCGTCTCCACCGAGTCGTCGCAGTCGTCGACGCCGTAGTCGTAGCCGTCCCCGTCCACGTCGGCGAGGTCCTCCCCGTTGCAGTCCTGGTCGATGCCGTCGTAGGCGATCTCCTCGGCGAAGGGGTGGATGTCGGGGTTGGTGTCGTCGCAGTCGAAGGCGAGATCGTAGCCGTCGTCGTCCCCGTCGGTGTCGTCCGCGCCGTCGCAGTCCTGGTCGACCCCGTCGTTCGGGATCTCCTCGGCGTTGGGGTGCACCGTCGCGACCGTGTCGTCGCAGTCGTTGCCGTTGGGGCAGGCGGCGACGGGGTCCGCGGTCTGGTAGCCGTCGGTGTCGGCGTCGAAGTCCTCGTCGTAGGCGGAGTCGCAGTCGTTGTCGAGGCCGTCGCACAGCTCGGGGGCGCCCGGGTAGACGGTGTAGTTGTTGTCGTTGCAGTCGACGTCGGAGAAGGAGCCGTCGTTGTCTTCATCCACCGGGGGCGGGTCGGTGTCGGTGTCCGTCGGGTTGTCGGTGTCCGTCGTCGGGTCGGTGTCCGTGACGGCGGTGCTGTCGTCCTTGTCGGCAGGGCATCCCAGCAGGATCAGGGCGAACAACGACTCGAAGCGCATGTGTCTCTCCGGCAACGGTCCAATCGTATACCTGAGCGGATGCTCTTGTGCATCGTCGGCGCGATTGCGCACCCGAATGGGCATGCCGCCGGCGCCAACCCCACCGGTCCGGCCGTGCTCGGGCAGCGGCTCGACGTGGAGGTCGCCGGCGACACGCTGACCCTGGTGTACCTGGCCGAGGTCCCGCTCCGCCGGCTGCTCGAGGAGGGGAACCCGCAGACGGCGCCGCAGGCCATGCTGCCGCGCCTCGCCGGGGCGGTGACGGTGCGCTGGGAGGACGTGCCGCTGGCCGTGCAGTGGGGTCCGGGCACGGCCGCGCCGGGCCTGTCCGGGTTCTACGATCTCCAGGTGACCGGGACGGCCACCCTCCCGGCCGCCGCGGGCACGGTGCGCCTGCGGAACGGCAACTTCCCGGATGAGCCCTCGTTCTTCGCGACGGCGGTGACCATCCCCGGCGATCGGGTGGTCACCGCCACCGATCTCGCCCGCGTGAAGGACGGGCGGGTGCGGTACAACCGGCATGGCGCCTGGCTGAAGGACGAGTCGGCGCGCGAGCCCTGGTTCACCCTCCGCCCCGCGCATGGGTGGGAGGTCGCCGACGCGGGTCCGCTCCCCGAGCGCCTCGCGGGACGGGACGCCCTGGCCTTCCCGGCCGGCAGGGTCGCGGCGATCGTGGGCGCGGGGTCGGGGTTGGCCGGGCTGGCCTGGTGGTGGCGCCGGCGACGTGGTCGCTGAGCTACTTCTTCCCGAGCTCGCCCGCGGCCTTGGTCCACTCTTCCGCCGACAGCGAGCGCTGCGAGATGGGCAGCTTGCTCTGGTCGGTGTCGGCGGCGTCGATGGTCGCGCGGGCGCCGAGCTGCGCGATGAGGTCCTTGTAGTCGGTGTTCTTGGGCAGCTTGCTCTCGGTGCGGTCCTTGATCTCGTCGAAGCTGGCCTTGCCGTCGCGGGAGGCGTCGGTGGCTTTGTGCTCTGCGGCTGGCCCGCCGGCGCCGGTGAGGATGCTGGTGAGCTGGGACGCGAACCCCTGGAACTCGGCCCACGAGAGGGAGCCATCCTTGTTGCCGTCGTAGGTCTTCATGAGCTCGTCGGCGACGCCGGAGAGCTTCTTGCCCCGGAACAGCTCGCCTTCGGCCAGCCCGAGCCCGTCGAGGTAGCTCCGGACCTGATCGCGGGTGGCGCTCGCGCCGCTGGTGTCGGTGCCTTCGGGCTTGCCGAGGATGTGGTTCCACATCCGGCCCAGCGGCCCGCCCACGGCCGGGGCGCCGGCGGGCGGAGCGAGGAGCTGCTCCTGCATCGCCGCGTTGCCCTGCGGCTGGAGGTTCTGCACCGCGGCGTAGGCCTCGACGGGCTTCTCGGTCTTGGTGCCGGGGAGCTGCTGCTGTTGGTGCGACTGGGACATCACGTACCTCCCCCCGCATGGTACCACCGGGACCCGCCGGACGGAGGTATACGGCTTCATGGGTGCGTTCCTCTGGCTCGCGGTCGCTTACGCCAAGGTCGCCCCGTGCGCGGGCCCCACGGTGTCGGCGGCGGTGCCCGGCGCAAACCAGGTCGGCGTCCCGGTGGACATCCGACCGGCCGTGGTGCTGACGGGGTGCGCCGGCCAGGGGGAGGTGCGGGTGGTCCTGGAGCGCGTACCCGACGGCACCGTGCACGGGGAGGTGCTGCTCACCTTCGGGGACGACCCCCAGGTGGTGCGCCTGGACCCGTACATGCCCCTCTCCCCCGAGACCGACTACCTGTTGCGGGTGGAGAGCCAGGACCAGCCGGACGTCGAGATCCCCTTCATCACCGGCAGCGGGTCGGTGGTGGGGCTGGCCCCGCCCGAGGCCGAGGTGGTGGGGGAGGAGGCGCGGTGGTCCGCCGCGGCCACCTCGACCGTGGCGCGGCTCCGCGTCGTCCCCACGATCGATCCGGTGCAGGCCTCGCTGATCACCGTGTCCAACGCCTACCAGGTGAACCTGCCGCTCTACGCCGGCGCCGCCATCGACACCGAGGAGGTCGAGGTCGCGTGGGTCGGGAGCCGGCCGGAAGCCCAGTGTTACACCGTCACCCAGTGGGACGGCCGCGGCGTGGGGTACGCGACGGAGCTCCCCTGTGTTCCGGTGACGGGGTCGGGGTGCGCGTCGGCGCCGCCGTCGTCCGCGGGTGCCGTCGGCCTCGCGCTCCTCCTGCTGCGCCGACGGCGTCGCGGTGTGGCACGGGCCTTGCTGCAGGGTTGACCATGCTCTCCCTCCTGCTGTTGGCGTGTACCCCGGTCGACCCCTCGGTCTATGGAGACGGCCCGTGCGCCGAGGCTTCGGCGCGGGTGGGGGCCCTGGTCTGCGTCCACGAGGTGCCCGATCTGGAGACCTGGCAGGCCATCACGGTGGACGCCAGCGCCGCGGACCAGGACCGCGCCACCCGGCACATGGTGCCCGCCGACGACGACCAGCCGCTCCCCGCCCTCTTCGCCGACGCCAACACCTACGATCTCCACTACGACATGCTCAGCCAGGCCTTCCCCGACATCTTCCCGGGGCTGAGCTTCGAGGACTACGTCACCATGGTGGTCGAGCCGGACCTCCGGACCTACTACTCGGGCGACGTCGCCACCTGGATCGGCGCCGGCGGGGCGCTCACCTACGGGTTCACGATCTGGGACGACCCGGCGCGGGTCGAGACGACCATCACCCTGGCCGACGCGACCCGGGTGTGGGACCAGCTGCAGCCGCGGTTTGCCCCGGCGGAGCTGGTCTTCGTCCCCAACTCCTCCAACCAGCGCGCCGCGGCGGCCACGTGGGACGACGCGCCCTTTGCCATCCGGGGCGACGAGTCGGACCTCGCGTATGAGGTGTACACCCAGGCCACCGGCTACGGCACGGTGCGCCGCTACTCCCTCGAGGAGCTGGCGGCGGCCACCGAGCAGGCCGAGTTCGGCTACCAGGACATCCTTGTCCTGGATGAGGCCCCCCTCGACATCGAGCGGGTGATCGCGGGTGTCGTGACCGGTTCGCGCCAGGGCTCGCTCTCGCACCTCAACGTGCGCGCCGCGGCGCGCGGGACCCCCAACTGTTTCGTCGCCGACGCGCTCGACGCCCTCGCGCCCTGGGACGGCCAGCTCGTGGCGCTCACCTGCGGCGCCGACACCTGGACCGTGACCCCCGCGTCCATCGAGACCGCGCAGGCGTGGTGGGACGCGATCCGGCCCGACCCAGTGGTCATCCCCACCCCCAACCTGACCGAGACGGCGTTCTCCGGGCTCCTCGACCTCCCGACCGCGGACGCGGCGGAGCGGGCCACCGGGGTCGCGACCTACGGTTCCAAAGGCGCGAACCTCGCGGTGCTCTACCAGCGCATCCCGGCGCGGTACCAGCTCGACGGCTTCCTGGTGCCCTTCGCCTGGTACGACCAGTTCATGGCCGAGAACACCTGGGAGGTCCTGGTGGACGGCGTACCGACGGAGCTCTCCTTCGCAGAGACCATCGACGCCTGGCTCGTCGACGACACCTTCCGCACCGACGCCGGGGTCCGGCGCGCGAACCTCGACGCGCTCCGGGTGGCGATGGCGGCGGGCACGGTGGATCCGCTGCTGCTCGCGGAGCTGTCGGCGCGCATCGAAGCGGTGTGGGGCTCGGACGCGGCGGCGGTGCGCTTCCGTTCCAGCTCCAACGCCGAGGACGCGCTGGAGTTCTCCGGGGCGGGGCTCTACGACTCGCGGACCGCCTGCGTCGCCGACGAGTGGGACCTGGACGCCGAGGGGCCGAGCTGGTGTGACGACGACGAGGAGGACGAGGAGACCCTGACCCGGGCGCTCACCGAGGTGTGGGCCTCCTTGTGGAACATGGCCGCCTACGAGGAGCGAGACTGGTACGGGATCGACCACGGTCAGGTGGCGATGGGCGTCCTGGTCGACACCCGGGTGAAGGACGAGGACGCCAACATCGTGGCGTTCACCGGCAACCCCACCGCGCTCGACGACCGCTTCCTCGTGGAGGCGCAGATCGGGGCGTACGACGTGGTCGCCGCCGAGGCGGGCATCACCCCCGAGCGGGACCTGCTCACCGTCGTCGACGGCGTCGTCACCGAGATCCTGCGCGCCTCGGGGTCGAGCGAGCTGCCGGAGGGGAGCTGGGTGCTCTCGGACGGCGAGCTGGAGGAGCTCGGCGGGGTGCTGGCCGACATTGACGGGGTGTTCCCGGTGGACGCGGTCGCGCCCGAGGGGACCACCATCCTGCTCGACACCGAGTGGAAGGTGCTCGAGGACGGGGAGCTGATCATCAAGCAGGTGCGCCCGTTCCTGAGGGACGACGCCTCTTTGGGCGGGTGAGCTGCCCGCCATGCGCCTTCGGTACCTGCTCGCGGCCCCGCTCGTCGTCGCGGTGGGGTTGGCGTCTCGGTCCGCGATGGCGCCCGCGCTGGTGCGCGCCTGGGCCGGCGATCCCCTCTACGCCGTGCTGATCTACGTGCTCCTGCGCGCCGCGAAGCCCGACGCGACCCGGCTCCGTTCCGGGGCCGCCGCCCTCCTGCTGTGCGGGATCATCGAGGTCTCGCAGACCTGGCACCCCGCCTGGCTCGACGCCGTGCGCGCCACCCGCATCGGGGCGCTGGTGCTCGGTCGCGGCTTCCTCTGGTCCGATCTGGTCGGCTACACGGTGGGGGTCGCCGTCGCGGTAGGCCTGGACCGCCTCTACCGTGGATCGGCGCCCCGGAGCGCCGCGCCCGCGCGCACCTCCAGGGAGTGACGCCAGCCGACGGGGAGGGGGGAGATCAAGGCGCCGAGCGTCTCCCAGAGGCCCTCGGTGCGCGCTTCGGCGGCGAGGGTCCCCGCGTCCGGTTCGCCCGCGTCGATCCACGCGCGCTCGGAGGGGTTGGCGATCCGCCACAGCGCGTCGGGGGCGTGCACCGCGATGTGGAGACCGGTCTCCTCGAACAAGCGACGCGCGCGCGTCGTGTGGTAGCGGGCGGTCAACACCAGGACCCGCCGGATGCTGCGCGCACCCAGCAGCTCGGCCGCGACGAGCGCCTCCTCGCGGGTGGAGCGGCTCCGGTCGGCCTGGACGATCGCGGTGGGCGCGACGCCGAGCTCGGTGAGCATCTCCACCACGAGGCTCGAGCCCGAACGATCCTGGCCCTTGAGCCGGGCCTCGAGGGTGAGGACCAGCGGCACCCCCGAGCGCCACGCGGCGCTGGCGGCGGCCGAGCGGGCACGCAGCTCCCGCATGCCGCGGTCGGGGTCGCCTTTGAGCTGCTTGCCGAGGATCACGACGGCGTCGAACGGAACCGAGGACATCGCCAATCCCTAATCCGCCGCGGACCACCCAGCGTCGGGGCTCATGGTCCAGCCGCCGATGGCCGATCTCCTCACCGAATCCCCGAGGCGGACCATGCTTCTCCCCTCCCTCCTCTCGGTCGCCGCTGCGGGCGACCTCCCCGTTCCCGACACCGGCCTCGTCGCCGACGTCGGGATCATGGTGGAGATGGCCCCTCTCCGCGTCGTGGGCAGCGTGCTCGGCACCGGCATCTGGAGCGGCGTTCCCGACGCGATGGCGGTGGAGATCGCCTTGACCACGCACCACATCCCCACCGAGGATGCGTCCCTGCTCTCGGCGTCTACGTCGATCGACAGCGGCGGCGTGCCCCGGGTCCGCTTGACCTGGGTGGATCTCGGGGACGGCACCGAGCGTATGGCTGTCGAGCGGAAGGGGAGTGGCAAGCTCTGCACGAACCGTTCGCAGGCCAGCTTCTGGAGCGGGGGCCACGAGGTGATGGTCTACGCCCCGTCTAGCGCCTGGGCGGCCGAGAACCAGAGCGCGCCGGCGTTCGTGATCGTCGACGACAACCCCCGCATCGGGGCGATGGTGTCGCTCGCCCCGGGCGAGAGCGTGACGGTGCGCGGGCTCCGCAAGGACGGCCTGTTGTGGCGGGAGACGGTGCGGGTCGACCGGAAGCTGGGGGCGCTCATCCTCGACCGGGAGGGTGGATTGGAGCAGCTCTGCTACGAGGCACCCGAGCAACCGGTGGAGTAGAAGTGGGGCATGACCCCTCCGGATCTGGCCCGCGTCCACTTCGATGACTGGCGCCGTCGGGTCGGCGCGGGTTGGCTCACCGACGACCCGCACTTCCAGAGCTTCGTGCCCGACGCGGCGCGCCCCACGGTGGCCGCCTTCGCCGAGCGCTGCGCCGGAGAGCTCGACCGGCTGATCCGGCTCAACAACCGGGACGAACACCTGCCCCGGCTGGAGGCGTGGGACGGCCAGGGGCGCTCCATCGAGGCGGTCGACTTCCACCCCGCCTACGCCACCATCGGCGCCGAAGTCTGGCGGACCGGGATCCTCGCGCGGTACGCCACGCCGGGCCAGGAGACGGCGACCCTTTCGCTCCTCTACGTCCTCGCGCAGAACGGGGAGGGCGGCCACTGCTGTCCGCTCGCGTGTGCCGCCGGCCTCATCAAGATCCTCCAGGGCGCTGACGCACCCGCGGCGTGGTTGGCCGGGCTCCTGGACCCCGAGTACGGGACCGCGCTGCGCGCCTCGCAGTTCCTGACCGAGGTGCAGGGAGGCTCCGACGTCGGCGCCAACGCGCTGGTGGCCACCGAGACCGCCGAGGGCTGGCGGCTCTCGGGGGAGAAGTGGTTCTGTTCGGTGATCGACGCCGACCTCTTCCTCGTCACCGGCCGACCGCCGGGCGCCCCGTCCGGCACGGCCGGGCTGCGTGCTTTCGTCGTGCCCCGGCGGCATGCGGGGCGCATCAACGGCTTCCGCATTCGGAGGCTCAAGTACAAGCTGGGTACCCGTTCGATGGCGTCGGCCGAGGTCGACTTCGACGGCGCGTGGGGCTGGCCGGTGGCGGACTTCCGCCGGACCGTGGAGGTGGTGCTCAACACCTCTCGCCTCTACAACGCCGTGTGCGCCGCCGGAACGCTGCAACGCGCGTGGCGGGAGGCCGATGCCTACGCGCGCGCGCGCCGGGCCTTCGGGCAGCCGATCCTGGACTTCCCCGCCATCGCCCGGATCGTCGCCCGGCTGAAGGTCGAGGCCGCGGCGGCGCGGGCATCCACCTTCCACCTCGCCGAGCTCGCCGACCGCATCGCGCTCGGCGAAGTCGGGTTGGTGCCGGCCTACCGGATGTTGGTGAACCTCAACAAGATCTGGACCGCGCTGACCTGCCCGGCGGGGGTGCGCGACGCCATCGAGGTGCTTGGTGGGAACGGTGCGATCGAGGACTTCTCGGTGCTGCCGCGCCTGCTCCGGGACAGCATCGTGATCGAGGCCTGGGAGGGCGGGCACGGGGTCCTCTGCGCGCAGCTGCTCCGCGACAGCCAGCGCGGCCTGGTCGCGCCGCTCTTCGCGCACCTCGAGGCGGTGATCGGGGACCTCGCGCCGCTGAGAGAACGCTGGGCCGGGGTACTCGCGCGGCCGGACGCCGACGTCGTGTTCCGCGACCTGGTGGAGGAGCTGCGGGTGCCGGTCCAGGCCGGCCTGCTGCGCGCTCAGGGGGCGCCGGTCGTGTGGGCGGAGCACCTCGAGACGGTACACCGCCGGGGCTGGGATCCGGTCGCGGATGCGTCGCTGGCGGCGCGCGTCGCTGCCGTGAACGACCCGGACGGGTGGGGTGCTCGCACCGGCGCTTGAGGTAGCATCCCGCGATGCCCGATCCCGCCGTCGCTGCTGCCCGTCCTACCACCCAGCTCACCGTCCGCGCCATCATCACCGGCATGCTGTTGGGCGGGGTCCTCTCGCTCTCGAACCTCTACACCGCGCTCAAGACCGGGTGGAGCTTCGGCGTCTCGATCACCGCCGGCATCCTCGCTTTTGCCATCTTCGCCGTCCTCGTCCGGACGCGGATCGTGCGCACCCACTTCGGCATCCTCGAGAACAACGCGATGCAGTCGGTGGCCAGCGCCGCCGGCTACATGACCGGCGGGGGCACGGTCGCGGCCATCCCGGCGCTCATGATGCTGACCGGCGAGGCGATGCCCGGGTGGCAGATGTTCTTCTGGATCTCGGCCATCGCGTTCCTGGGCGTGGTGATGGCGATCCCCATGAAACAGCAGATGATCAACATCGAGCAGCTCCGGTTTCCCACCGGCATCGCCGCCGCCGAGACCCTGAAGGCGCTTCATGGCGGTACCGAGGGCACGGAGAAGGCGCGGATGCTCGGGTGGGCCGGCGTCACCGGGGCGGTCGTCGGGTGGTTTCGGGACGCCCACGCGAGCTGGATCCCCTTCAACCTCCCCGATCGGGTCACCCTCCCCGCGACGTGGATGCTCAAGGGCCGACCGCTCGCCGACTACTCGCTGTACGCCGAGACGAGCCTGCTGCTGGTGGCCGGCGGGGCGATCATGGGCTTCCGGGCGGCCTGGAGCCTGCTGCTCGGGGCGCTGGTCAACTTCGCCATCCTCGCACCCTACTTCTACGCCCGGGGCATCATCGATCCCCGCCTCGGCTACAAGTACATCGTGGCGTGGAGCGTGTGGTTCGGGTCGGCGATGATCCTCACCTCCGGGCTGCTCGCGTTCGCCTTCCAGTGGCGCACCGTGGTGTCCGCGGTTCGGAGCGTGGGCGGGTCCTTCGGCGCACCGGCCGCCAGCGTCGAGGTGCCGATGTCCTGGTTCGTCGTGGGCATGGCCGTGTTCGGGCCGCTGGTGGTCTTCTTCCAGTGGTACTTCTTCGGGATCCACGTGTGGATGGGCGTGCTCGCGGTGGTCATGTCCTTCTTCATCGCCATCGTCGCCTGCCGCGTCACCGGCGAGACGGACACCACGCCCACCGGTGCGCTCGGGAAGATCACCCAGGTGACCTACGGCGTGCTCGACCCGGGCAGCGTCACCACCAACCTGATGACCGCCAACGTCACCGGGGGCATCGCCATCCACTCCGCGGACCTCCTGACCGACCTCAAGAGCGGCTACCTGCTCGGCGCGGACCCCCGGCAGCAGTTCTGGGCGCAGTTCCTCGGCGTCACCGCTGGAGCCTGCTTCGTCGTGCCGGCCTACCGGCTCCTCATCCCCACCGCGGATGTGCTCGGCACCGATCAATGGCCCGCCCCCGGCGCTCAGACCTGGAAGGGGGTCGCGTCGATGCTCGCGAACGGTTTCTCGAGCCTGCACCCTTCCGCGCAGGTGGCGTTGATGGTGGGCGCGGTGCTCGGCATCGTGCTGGTGCTGATGGAGAAGGCGTTCCCGAAGCTCCGTCCGTGGATCCCGTCTCCGGCCGCCTTCGGTCTGGGCTTCACCACCCCTGCCTACAACTGCGTGTCGATGTTCGCCGGCGCGCTCATCGCGCTGGGGCTCGAGAAGCGGCGCCCGGTGTTCGCCGAGAAGTCGATCGTCCCGGTGGCGTCCGGGTTGCTGGCCGGGGAGAGCCTGATGGGGATCCTGATCGCCATCCTGGTGGTGATGGGGATGCTGGAGAGCTAGCCCAGGGCCAGGTACCGGATGGGCTACCGCCGCCCCGCCGCCGCGACCCGCGGGGCTTCGACCGCGGCGGGCAGCTGGTCGGCGGGCAGGTGCCGCAGGAACTGCTCCCGCACCTGCGCGACGTGCTCGTCGAGGCGCTCGGCGGTCCAATCCAGGGTGGAGATGGGCGGCAGGATCTGGACCCCGATGTCGGTGGCCTCGATCTGGAGCGTGTTCTTCTTCCAGTTGTGGTGCGCGCCGGTGACCACGACGGGGACGATGGGGAGGCGGGTGGCCAGCGCGAGGTGGGCGAAGCCCTTCTTGAATTGCAGCAGGCGGCCGTCCTTCGACCGCGTGCCCTCGGGCCAGATCCAGATGCCCAGCCGGTGCGCCTTCACGACCTCGGCGGTGCTCCGCATCGCTTCGACCGCGTTCTCCCGGTTGGCCCGGTCCACCCGGAGGTGGCCCGAGATGGCGTACAACTGGCCGAAGAACGGGTACCAGATCACTTCCTTCTTGGCGACCCCGCAGGTGCCCAGCGGCGCCAGCCAGATGCCCAGGAAGATGTCGGTGGGGGAGGTGTGGTTGGAGACGTAGATCGCCGGGAAGGTCGGGTCGATCTGGGCCCGGAGCCCCGGCGCGACCCGGGCGCCCGACACCCAGAGGACGGCGCGGCCGACGATGTGGCCGAACACGTTGCAGGCCCGGATGCGCGCGGAGCGCCAGGGCAGCAGGAGCGTGCACACCACCATGAACACGATCACGCCGAGCGCCACGACCAGGAGGCCGAGCGCGACACGGAGCAGGCTGGAGAGGTTGGTCACGGGGGAATCCTCGCCCCCGAACGTCACGGGGCGGTCACCACCACCCGCGACCAACCGGTCCGGCGCCTACTTCTTCTTCTTCTCTTCCTTGGCGGCGTCCTTGGCGGACTTCAGGTTGTACTTGACCGCGTAGTCCTTCTTCGCCTGCTCCCAGTCGTAGATCTCGTGGGGGATGTTGGCCTTGGTGAAGATCGCGTCCAGCACGTCCTTCGGGCCGATCGCCGACACGTACTCGTGGTTGATGCAGGGCTTCAGCAAGGGAGCGGTGGACGCGTTGGAGACCGCGGCGATGCGCTTTCCGTACTGGGTGAAGAAGTCCATGCCCCAGCCGCGGTTCAGGATGCCCTGGAACCGTTCGAGCATCTGGTCGGTGGACTGCTGACCGGCCACGTAGCCGGAGGCGCGACCGTACTTGGAGATCGCCATGGTCTTGGTGTCGAGGCCGCCGCGGGCCGCCTTCTCGCCGAGATCCAGGAAGGTCTTCACCGCCAGGCCGGCCTGGTCGTTCTGGACCGAGACCCCCTGGAACAGCACGCCGAGGCCGCCGTTCAGGTCGGTCAGGCCGGCGTAGGCGCCGTAGGAAGCACCGGTCTGCTCGCGCAGCGCCAACCACAGGGCCTCAGACATGGTGTCCCCGAGGATCATCTGCGACGCGTAGTTCTCCTCGGTGAAGGGCGCGACCTGGCACATGTAGGTCACGACCGTCTGCGAGGCGATCTTCTTGTCGAAGATCACGACCTTACGGTCCAGCGCCGGGGGGGCGGGGGGGTACGCGATGGGGAGAGGCTTGGCCTCGCCGGTGAGCTTCTTGCCCGTCCACCCGCCGAAGTACGTGGCGGCCGCCTTGCGGGCCTCGGCCGGGTTGATGTTGCCGATGACGTAGAGCGTCATGTTCGAGGGCTGAAGCACCCGAGACCAATAGGCCTGGACCGCCGAGAGGGGCGTTCCCTTCAGGGCGTCGATCTCGCCGTGGTCGAGCCAGTTGGACACCGGGTGGTTCGGGAAGAGGTGGCTGCGCTGCTCCCATCCCGCCCAGGTGGCGGGGTCCGCCATACCACCCACGACGTCCTTCTTCGTGTTCTTGGCCCAGGAGATGCTGCCGTCGGTGGAGGACGTGAACTTGTCCAGGTCGTCCCGGATGATGTAGAGCGCGCCGTCCACGTTGCCGGCGCTGGCCTGGATGTAGGCGTCGGTGTGGAAGGGGCCCGGGCCGATGCCGTCGAACCCGGCGATCTGCAGCGGGTCGTTGGGGCGGGGCTTGTAGGACCACTCGGTGCCACCCTCGTTGATGTACCAGGCATCCGCGGCGAACTTGCCGATCGGATCGGACTCGTAGCCGCCGTTGAAGGTGGCCGCGACACGCACGAGCGGGGAGTTGGTGTGGGGCATCACGATGAGGCGGGCCCCGTTGGGCAGCTTCTCGTCGGTCACCTTGGAGAGGTTGGGCGGGACGTAGGACTCGGCGATCAACGCCGGGGTGAGCTGCGCCTCGGTCAGCATCGACTCGACGCTGTCCCCGCGGACGGAGCCACGGTACGCCGCGTTGGTCGACTCGACGTTGAGGTCGCCCTCTTCGAGGGGCTGGAGGATGACCGCCACCGCGCGGTTGCGGTTGAGGTACTTCTCGGCGAAGCGGCGGGCGGCGTCCTTGTCCACCTTGCCGATGCGATCGAAGTTGGTGGCGAAGTACGAGGCGTTCCCGGTGTAGTGGATGAAGTTCGCCGCCTGCGACACCCGTTCGGTGAACAGGGAGGCGAAGAGGTCCACGCTCTGAAAGATCTGCGCCATGTTGGCGATGCGGGCGTAGGAGAACGCCTGATCCTGGAAGGGGCGGTAGGCCTCGTCGGTCGTCCAAACGTACTGCAACGAGTCGAGCACC